>NZ_JBKBCT010000089.1:0-15423 GCF_050871525.1 Kineococcus auxinigenes
CCGCCACCACCGAGTCGTGGTCCTCGCGCTAGAACGCCACACGCACCACCCCGCGCCCGGTGGCGGCCAGCAGCAGCGGCCCCCCGGGCGAGGCCACCGTGCGGTAGGCCACGTCCAGCTGCCCGGCGGCCGCGGCCCGCGGCCGCAGCAGCGCCACCACCACGGCCGCCGACCGCCGCCGCACCCGGGGCCCCCGGGTCCTGGTGCTCAGCGCGCTCGTGCTGGTGCTGGCCGTGTTCCTGCTGCCCAGCTGGCAGAAGTGGCTGGAGCAGCGCTCGGAGATCGGCCGCCTGGAGGCGAGCATCAGCCAGCAGCGCGAGGACCTCGCCGCGGCGCAGGCGCAGGTGGCGCGCTGGGAGGACGACGACTACGTCGTGACGCAGGCGCGCAGCCGCCTGCAGTACGTGCTGCCCGGTGAGACCCCGTACCTGGTCGCCGGCGGCGAGGGCGCCGACGCGGTGGCCCCGGCCGAGGCCGCCGCCGCCGTGGCGGAGTCCTCGGCCGCCTGGTACGAGAACATCTGGGAGTCGCTGCGAGTGGCGAGCACCCCCGGTGCCGCGGACGCCACCACCCCCGGCCTCGCGGACGCCCCGACCACCGACCCCGGAACAGGACGATGAGCAGCCCCACCCCGCACGAGCCCGCGACCGAGGCGGACCTGCAGGGCATCGCCCAGCTGCTGGGGCGGGTGCCGCGCGGGGTCGTCGGCATCGCCCACCGCTGCTCCTGCGGGCGGCCCGAGGTCGTCGAGACCGCCCCGCGCCTGCCCGACGGCACGCCCTTCCCCACCACGTACTACCTCGTCGACCCCTTCGCGGCGTCCGCGATCAGCACCCTGGAGGCCTCCGGCCTCATGCGGGAGATGGGCGAGCGGCTCGCCGCCGACGCGGAGCTGGCCGCCGCCCACGCCGCCGCCCACGAGGACTACCTGCGCCGCCGCGCCGCGCTCGGCGACGCCGACGTCCCCGAGATCGCCGGCGTCTCGGCCGGCGGCATGCCCACCCGCGTGAAGTGCCTGCACGCCCTGGCCGGGCACGCCCTGGCCGCCGGCCCCGGCGTGAACCCCTTCGGCGACGAGACCCTCGAGCGCCTGCGCGCCCTGGGCGGCTGGCCGGCCACCTGCCCGCACGGGCACCTCGACGCGGACGCGTGAGCGTCCAGCGCGTCGCCGCCGTCGACTGCGGCACGAACTCCCTGCGGCTGCTCGTCGCCGACGTCGACACCGCCACCGGGACCCTGCGCGACGTCGAGCGCACGATGCGGGTCGTGCGGCTGGGGCAGGGCGTGGACGCGACCGGCGCCTTCGCCCCCGAGGCGCTGGCCCGCACCTTCGCGGCCGTGGACGAGGCCGCCGACGCCTGCCGGCGGCACGGCGTCGCGCCCGGCGCGGTGCGCTTCGTCGCCACCTCCGCCTCCCGCGACGTCTCCAACCGGGAGGAGTTCGCGGCGGGCGTGCGCACGCGCCTGGGTGTCGACCCCGAGGTGGTCAGCGGGGACGAGGAGGCGCGGCTGAGCTTCACCGGCGCCACCGGTGAGCTCTCCGGCACGGGGCGGGCGCCCTTCCTCGTCGTCGACCTGGGCGGGGGCTCCACGGAGTTCGTCCTCGGCGAGCGCGAGCCGCTGGCGGCGCTGTCGGTGGACGTCGGCTCCGTGCGGCTGACCGAGCGCCACCTGCGCTCGGACCCGCCCACCGCCGAGGAGGTGGCGGCCGCCCGCGCCGACGTGCTCGCGGCCCTGCGGGACGTCGAGCGGGCGGTGCCCCTGGCGCGCACCCGCACCCTCGTGGGCGTCGCCGGCACCACCACGACGATCACCGCCGCGGCGCTGGACCTGCGCGCCTACGAGCCGGGCGTGCTGCACGGCGCCCGGCTGCCGCTCGCCCAGGTCCTGGCCGCGTGCGAGCGCCTCATCGGCGCCCCGCGCGCCGAGCGCGCCGCGATGCCGTTCCTGCACCCCGGCCGCGTGGACGTCATCGCCGCGGGCGCGCTGGCGTGGCGCACGGTGCTGGAGCACCTGGCGCAGGTGGCGGGGGTGACGGAGGTCGTCACCAGCGAGCACGACCTCCTGGACGGCACCGCGCTGTCCGCCGCGCAGCGGGTGGTGGCGGGCGGGTCCGGGGTGTGACGCACCGCACGCACCGGCCGCCTGCGCGGCTGTGCGCTCGCCGTGCGGCGGGTGCGCCGGCGCTGGCAGGCTGAGGTGATGAGCACCGTCAGCGCGACGACCACCCGGCGCATCGACGCCCCCGCCGATCAGGTCCTGGCCGCCCTCGCCGACTACACCGGCACGCGCCCGCGCCTGCTGCCCGGGCAGTTCAGCGACTACGAGGTGCTCTCCGGCGGCCACGGGCCCGGAACGCAGGTGCGCTGGAAGCTGCACGCCACGAAGAAGCGGGTGCGCGACGTGCTGGCCGACGTCAGCGCCACCGACAAGCACGGGCTGGTGGAGAAGGACCGCAACTCCTCGCTGGTGACGACCTGGCGGGTGGAGGCCGACGGGCCGGACGCCGCCGAGGTCGTGGTCACCCACCAGTGGCAGGGGGCCGGCGGCGTCGGCGGCTTCTTCGAGCGCACCTTCGCCCCCCGCGGGCTGGACCGCATCTACGGCGAGCTGCTGGACAACCTCGCCGTCGACGTCGCCCGCTGAGCGTGTCGGCCGACGTGCCGGCGCCCGCGCGGTCCGGGGCGGTGGACCTGCCGCACCCGGCCACCGGTGCGCCGTTCGCCTCACCGGTTCCCCCGGGCACCGGCTGGCCGGGGGACCCCTCCACCCCCGGCACGCCGGTCGCGCACGACGCCGCCCGGGTGCGCGACCTGGCCGCCGCGGCGGGCGGGGCGCGGGAGGTGGTGGCCCGCTCGTGCGTGTGCCGGGCCTGCCCGCGCCTGGTCCGCTGGCGCGAGGAGGTGGCCCGCACCCGGCGCCGCGCGTACCGCGAGGAGCCGTACTGGGGCCGGCCGGTGCCCAGCCTGGGCGTGGACGAGCCGCGCGTCCTGGTGGTGGGCCTGGCGCCCGCCGCCCACGGCGGCAACCGCACCGGGCGCATGTTCACCGGTGACCGCTCCGGCGACTGGATCATCGCCGCGCTGCACCGCGCCGGGCTGGCCTCGCAGCCCGCGTCCGTGCACGCCGCCGACGGCCTGGAGCTGATCGGCACCCGCATCGTGGCGCCCGTGCGCTGCGCACCCCCGGACAACAAGCCCACGCCCGGCGAGCGGGACACCTGCGCCGGCTGGCTGGACGCGGAGCTGGCCGCGCTCGCCCCGCACGTGCGGGTGGTCCTGGCGCTGGGGGGCTTCGCCTGGTCGGCGACCCTGGGGGCCGCCCGCCGCGCCGGGTGGGCGGTGCCGCGCCCGCAGCCGCGCTTCGGGCACGGCGCCGAGGCCGACCTGGGCGCACCCGCGGGCCCCGTCCGCCTGGTGGGCAGCTACCACGTCAGCCAGCAGAACACCTCCACCGGCCGGCTCACCGCGGCCATGCTGGACGCCGTGGTGGCCCGGGTCGCGACGCTGGGCGCGGGCTGAGCCGGCCCGGTGGCTACCCTGCTGCCGTCGTCCCCGCCCGGGTGGCGTAACTGGCAGGCGCACGGGGCTTAAACCCCCGGGCCGTTCGCGGCGTGCGGGTTCGAGTCCCGTCCCGGGTACCGCGCGGCGCTCCCGGTGGTGCCGGGAGCGCCGGGAACGCCCGTGCCCGGCGGTGCGTTGAACCGGCAACGACTCGCCCCCAGGAGGGAGCCATGCAGAGCAAGAACCCGGTCTTCGCCCGGAGCAACGAGTTCAAGAACGGTGGGTACGCCACCTTCGGCCCGGCCGGCACCGCGCCCGCGGACGCCTCGGTGAGCACGCTGGAGGACTGGTACCGCAAGCCGTCCGCCACCCCGGTGCAGTCGCGCCGGATGACTCTGGACGACGTCGTGGTGCGCACCGCGATGCTCGGTGGCGTCCTCGCGCTGGGCGCGGCGGGCGCCTGGTTCGCGAACGTCGGGCTGGGCCTGGCCATCGGCGCCGCGCTCGTCGGGTTCGTGCTGGCGATGTGGGCGCAGCTGTCCAAGAAGGTCCGCCCGGGCGTCATGTTCGCCTACGCGGCCGTCGAGGGCGTGTTCGTGGGGGCCATCTCCCACGCGTACTCCACCTTCTACGACGGCATCGTCGGGCAGGCCGTGCTCGGCACCCTGGGCGCCTTCGCGGCGATGCTGCTCGCCTACAAGACGGGCATCATCCGCAACAGCCCGAGGTTCACCAAGGTCCTGACGATCGCGGGCCTGGGCTACCTGGTCTTCGGCCTGGTCAACCTCGGCTTCGCCGTGTTCGGCGGCACCAGCGTCTACTCGGGCGGGGGCCTGCTGCCGATCCTCGTCAGCGGCTTCGGCGTCGTGCTGGCCTCGCTGTTCCTGGTGCTGGACTTCGACTACGTCGAGCAGGGCGTGCGCAACGGCCTGCCCGTCGACGAGTCCTGGCGCGCGGCCTTCGGCCTGGTGGTCACCCTCGTGTGGCTGTACCTGGAGATCCTGCGCCTCATCGCGATCCTGCGCGGCGACGACTGAGCGCGCACCGCACGCCCGACGAGCTCGGCGCGCCGGCCCCCGCGGCCGTGCGCGCCGAGCTCTCGCGCGTCCTGGCACTGCAGGCGGACCGGGTGCGCTCCACGCCCCTGTCCCAGCTGGACCGCGCCCGCCAAGGTGCCGACGTCACCCGCGCTGAGCTGGTGCGCCGCACGGCGCAGGTCCTGGCCGACCTGGCGGCCGACGCCGAGGGGCGCCCCCGGCGCGAGCTGCCGCACCTGGCGCTGCACGGGCTGGGCGACCAGCTCGCCGTCACGGGTGCCGACGTCCTCGCCCACGGCGACCCGCCGGCGCTCGCCGCCGCGCTGGAGGCCGTCCTGGAGCTGCGCCGCGGTCTGTGAGCCGAGGGCGGGGCGGTGGGCGAGAATGGCGCCATGCGCTACGCCGAGTCCGTCGTCGACCTCGTGGGCGGGACACCGCTCGTCAAGCTCAACCGCGTCACCGAGGGCCTCGCCTGCACCGTCCTGGCGAAGGTGGAGTACCTCAACCCGGGCGGCTCGGTGAAGGACCGCGTCGCCACCCGCATGGTGGACGCCGCCGAGGCCGAGGGTGCGCTGAAGCCGGGCGGCACCATCGTGGAGCCCACCAGCGGCAACACCGGCGTGGGCCTGGCCCTGGTCGCCCAGCAGCGCGGCTACCAGTGCGTGTTCGTCTGCCCCGACAAGGTCGGCGCCGACAAGCGCAACGTCCTGCGGGCGTACGGCGCGGAGGTCGTGGTCTGCCCCACGGCGGTGCCGCCGGAGGACCCGCAGTCGTACTACTCGGTCTCCGACCGCCTGGTGCGCGAGATCGAGGGTGCCTGGAAGCCCAACCAGTACGCCAACCTCAACGGCCCGCGCAGCCACTACGAGACCACCGGCCCGGAGATCTGGGCCGACACCGACGGGCGCGTCACCCACTTCGTGGCGGGCGTGGGCACCGGCGGCACCATCAGCGGCACCGGCCGCTACCTCAAGGAGCAGGGCCCCGTGCGCGTCATCGGCGCCGACCCGGAGGGCTCGGTGTACTCCGGCGGCACCGGGCGCCCCTACCTCGTGGAGGGCGTGGGGGAGGACTTCTGGCCCACCGCCTACGACCCCTCGGTCCCCGACGAGATCATCGCCGTCTCCGACGCGGAGTCCTTCCAGATGACGCGCCGCCTGGCGCGCGAGGAGGGTCTGCTGGTGGGCGGCTCGTGCGGCATGGCGGTCGTGGCGGCCCTGCGCGCGGCGAAGGACCTCGGGCCCGACGACGTGGTGGTCGTGCTGCTGCCCGACGGCGGCCGCGGTTACCTCGGCAAGATCTTCAACGACGACTGGATGGCCTCCTACGGCTTCCTCGACTCCTCCGAGGGCGGCACCGCCGGAGACGTCCTGCGGGCCAAGTCGGCCGGGCTGCCGGCGCTGGTGCACACCCACCCCACCGAGACGGTGCACGACGTCATCGAGATCATGCGCGAGTTCGGCGTCTCCCAGCTGCCCGTGGTGGGTGCCGAGCCGCCCGTCATGGCCGGTGAGATCGCCGGGGCGGTCACCGAGCGCGACCTGCTGGACCGGTTGTTCAACGGCACGGCGAAGATGTCCGACGCCGTCTCCTCGCACCTGGGCCCGGCGTTGCCGCTGGTCGGGGCGGGGCAGTCGGTGGAGGAGGCCCGCGAGGTCCTCGCCCGCGCCGACGCCGCCGTGGTCGTCGAGGACGGCAAGCCCGCCGGCGTCATCACCCGCCAGGACCTGCTGGCGTACCTGGCCACCCGCCACTGAGAGCCACCCGCTGCTGAGCGTCCGGACCGGACGCTCAGTAGCGGATGGCGTCGATGACCTTCGCCCGCACCGCCATCGTGGCCGGCACGATCCCCGCCAGCGCCCCGACCGCCGTGGCGGCCAGCAGTCCCTCCACGGCCGCGGAGACGGGGAACGGCGGGACGTCCTGCAGCGCCGTGCCCACCGGCAGGACCGCCTCCAGCGGGAAGTTCGACACCAGCAGGACCGAGGCGCCCACCGCCAGCACGCCGGCGACGAAGGTGGCCGCCACGCTCTCGAGCAGCACCGCGAAGAACACCCGGCCGCCGGTGGCGCCGAAGCTGCGGCGCACGCCGATCTCCCGGATGCGCTGGCGCACGGTCACCAGGCCGACGTTGAGCACGCCGATGCCGCCGAGGACGAGGGCGAAGACACCCACCCCGCGCACTCCGTAGGCGAGGACGAGGTCGACGACGCCGAGGGCCTCGCCCGCGTCGGAGCGGTAGGCGCTCACGTAGTACCCCGGCAGGCTGCTCTCGAGCTCGGACTGCAGCACGGCCACGAGCGCCTCCGCGTCCGCGTCGGGCACCCACAGCTCCAGGGTGGGCGGTCCGCTCATCGCCGGGTCGATCAGCCCCCACGCCTGCGCGGCGGAGTTCAGCACGTACGCGGCGGGCAGCTCCGGGTCGGAGTAGGGCACCTCCATGACCCCCACGAGCGTGGCGGTCACCGGCCGGTCACCGCCGAGCGCGACCGTCGTCGGTACCCGCTCGTCGAACCCGCCGAGGAGGTCGGCGAACGCCTCGTTCACGACCAGGCGGGGCGAGTACGCCGCGTCGTCACCGGCGTCCAGGAACCGCCCCTCGTCCGTGAGCGCGCGGTGCATGGTGCCGTAGTTCGGGTCCACCGCGGAGAAGGTGACCAGCTGCGCACCGGAGGGGAAGCGCACCGTCATCTGCCCGGAGCCCTGCGAGACGAAGCCCGACCAGGTGATCTCGTGCCGCTCGGCCGCCTCGCGCATCGCCCGCACGGCCGTCTCGGCGCTCTGCGCGGTCGTCGGGGCGGTCATGGGGGAGGCGGACACCTGCAGCGTCGCCGCGCGGCCCGAGGACCGTTCGGTGCTCTCCAGCATCATCTGCCGGCCCATGTTCCCGGCCGCGGTGATGGTGGTCATCGCGAACACCGCCAGGAACACCCCGACGAGGGAGAGCACCACGCGGGTGCGGTGCACCCGCAGCTCGCCCCACGCCTCGGTGACCGCGGCCACCGGCCCCAGCAGCCAGCGGCCCATCACACCGTCTCCCGGTGCGCGGTGGCGGCGGCCACGGCCTCGCGGGTGATCTCGCTGAGCACGCCGTGGTCGAGGCGGAACTGCCGGTCGGCGCGGGCGGCGACCGACAGGTCGTGGGTGATGGTGACCAGGGTGGTGCCGTCCACGCGCACGAGCTCCTCCAGGACGTCCATGACGGCCGATCCGGTGTCCACGTCCAGGGCGCCGGTGGGCTCGTCGGCCAGCAGCACGCGGGGCCGGCGCACCAGGCTGCGGGCCAGGGCGACGCGCTGCTGCTCGCCGCCGGAGAGCTTCTCCGGCATGGTGTCCAGCCGCCCGCCCAGGCCGACCCGCTCGAGCATGGCGCGGGCGGTGCGCTTGCGGGCCAGGAACTCCCGGCCGGAGGCGTACAGCAGCGGGGAGGCGACGTTCTCGGTGGCGGTGCGCCCGGGCAGCAGGTTGAACTGCTGGAACACGAAGCCGAACGTCTCCCCCCGCAGGCGGGCGGTGCGGCGCGCGGACAGCCCGCTCACGGGCCGCCCGTCCAGCAGGTACTGCCCGGAGGTGGGGGAGTCCAGCAGGCCGATGATGTTCAGCAGGGTCGACTTGCCGGAGCCGGAGCGGCCGACCACGGCGACGTGCTCGCCGGCGGCGATCTCCAGGTCGACGCCGGTGAGGATGCGCAGGGTGCTGCCGTCGGGCAGGGCGACGGATCGGCTGACCTGCTGCAGGGACAGCGTGGCGGTCATCGCTCAGTACCCCCCGTACGTCCCGCCGGCGGCGTAGGGGTCGCTGAGCTGGTCGCTGCCGGGCGCGAACTGCAGGACCTGCGCGCCCTCCTCGAGCCCGCCGGTGACCTCGACGTTCGTGCCGTCGGTGAGGCCGAGGGTCACCTCGGTCTCGGTCTGCGCGCCGGTCTCGTCGGTGACCCAGACGGTGCCCGTGCCGACGCGCCCGCGCACGGCGGTCACGGGCACCAGCAGCACCCCGGTGGCGGAGCCTGCGGTGACGTCGACGGTGGCCGACAGCCCGGCGAAGACCTGCACGCCGTCGGGCACCCGGCACGAGACGGTGGCGCCGGTGGTGGACTGCGCGGGGTCGGCGTAGGGGTCGACGTAGCCGCCGGTGGGGTCGGGTGCGGTGGTGGACGCCTCGGGGGTGCCGGTGCGCAGGCCCGTGCACTCGAAGGTGTCCGGGCCGCCGGGGACGGTGACCCGCGCGGTCGTGGGCGGGGCCAGCAGCCGGAACTGCTGCTCCTGGGTCAGCGGTGCGGAGACGCTGAGGGTGCCGGGGGAGACGGTGGCGACCTCCTGACCGACGCTGACCTGCTGCTGGGGCAGGACGTCGAGCGTGGCCAGGGTGCCGGGCCCGGGGGCGGTCACGGTGACCGTCCGGGTGCGGGGGGCGGCGGGGGCGGGGGCGGCGGCGGGGTCGGCCGCCGCGGGTGCCGCGGCGGTCTCCTCCACGGGCACGAGCACGGTGAACAGCGGGGTGCCCTTCTCCACGGCCTGACCGACCTCGGCGCGCACCCTGCCGACCTCGCCCGCCGCGGTGGACTTCACGGTGGTCGAGGGGTCGGCGGCGACGGCGCCGGTGAGGGAGACGGTGTTGACCACGTCGCCGCGCACGACCGGTGCCGTGGCGGGCTCCAGGACCGCGGAGGGACTGGCGGCGGCCTCGCGCTCGGCGGCCGCACCGCGGCCGAACGCCAGCCACAGCAGGGCGACGGCGATGGCCGCCCACACCACCAGGCGCAGGGCGGGGAACACGATCGTGCGGAAGACGCCCACGCGCCCACCTCCGGATGGTCCTGGGGGGTGCTGCGTGGTGCGTCGAAGGAGAGCGTCGAGAACCGTGCCGCCGATCCCCCGAGCGGTTGGCAGTGCGGCGAACCTAGCAGCGCCGGTGCGCGCGCTGTGCGCCTTCCCGGGAACGCCGCACCGCCGGCGTGTGGAGGTTTCGAGGTGGTGCGGGGCTCAGGGAGGAGGCGGTCGCCGACGGCCCGTCGGCCGGAGGTCCTTGCACGCGGGCGGGTCGGGGGCCTAGCCTCAGGCAAGCGCTTTCCAGACGCCCCGACGAGGGGCGCGACCCGGTGAGGAGGAGGAGCAGCGATGACGCAGCGCCTCGGAGTGGTGATGAACGGCGTCACGGGACGCATGGGCTACCGGCAGCACCTGGTGCGCTCGGTCCTGGCGATCCGCGAGCAGGGAGGGGTGGAGCTCTCCGACGGCAGCCGCGTGCAGCTCGAGCCCCTGCTCGTGGGCCGCAACGAGACCAAGCTGCGCGAGATCGCGCAGCGGCACGGCCTGGAGCGCTGGACGACCAGCCTCGAGGACGCGCTGGCCGACGACGACTACCCGGTCTACTTCGACGCGCAGCTCACCGCGGTGCGCGAGCGCTCGATCCTCGCCGCCGTCGCGGCCGGCCGGCACGTCTACACCGAGAAGCCCACCGCCGAGAGCGTCGAGGCCGCCGTGCGCCTGGCGGACGCCGCCGCCGCCGCCGGCGTCAAGAACGGCGTCGTGCACGACAAGCTCTTCCTGCCGGGCCTGCGCAAGCTCAAGCGCCTGGTCGACTCCGGTTTCTTCGGGGAGATCCTCTCCGTGCGCGGCGAGTTCGGCTACTGGGTCTTCGAGGGCGACTGGCAGCCCGCCCAGCGACCCAGCTGGAACTACCGCGCCGAGGACGGCGGCGGCATCGTCGCCGACATGTTCTGCCACTGGAACTACGTCCTGGAGCAGATCATCGCCCCGGTCGAGGCCGTCACCGCCCGCGCCGTCACCCACGTGCCCGTGCGCCACGACGAGAACGGCGAGGCGTACAAGGCCACCGCCGACGACGCCGCCTACGCCATCTTCGAGCTGGAGGGCGGGATCATCGCCCAGCTGAACTCCTCCTGGGCGGTGCGCGTGGACCGCGACGAGCTCGTCGAGTTCCAGGTCGACGGCACCGCCGGCAGCGCCGTCGCCGGGTTGTTCGGCTGCCGCGTCCAGCCGCGCAGCGCCACCCCGCGCGCGGTGTGGAACCCCGACCTGCCCGAGCAGCACCGCTACCGCGACGACTGGCTGGAAGTCCCCGACAACGAGCCCGGCGGTTTCGACAACGGGTTCAAGGTGCAGTGGGAGCAGTTCGTCCGCCACGTCGTCGAGGACGCCCCCCACCCGTACGACTTCGCCTCCGGCGCGCGCGGCGTCCGCCTGGCCGAGGCCGGCCTGGCCTCCTCCGCGCAGGGCCGGCGCATCGAACTGGCGGAGCTGGCCCTGTGAGCGCCCCCGCCGAGGCGCGCCCGGCCACCGCCGCGGGGCGGCGCACCACCGGCACCGTGCTGCGGCTGCCGCGGCGCAGCGCCGGCGGCGGGGTCGAGGTCGTCGAGCACGCCGTGCACGAGCCCGTCGCGTGGGAGGTCCCCGACGGCCCGGCCACCAGCCGGATCGCGTTCGCCGCCGCCCACGTCGTGCCGCGCACCGGTTCCGAGACGGTGCCCGGCGCGCCGGCGGACCTTGACTGGGAGGCGACCCTGGCCTTCCGGCACCGCCTGTGGAGCCTGGGCCTGGGCGTGGCCGAGGCCATGGACACCGCCCAGCGCGGCATGGGCCTGGACTGGGCCGCCACGGCGGAGCTGGTGCGCCGCAGCGCGTCCGAGGCCGCGGCCGTGGGCGGGCGCATCGCCGCCGGTGCCGGCACCGACCAGCTCGCCCCCGGCGTGCACCCGGTCGCGGACGTCGTCGCCGCCTACGAGGAGCAGATCGCCGTCGTCGAGGACGCCGGCGCCCAGGTCATCCTCATGGCCAGCCGGCACCTGGCCGCCAGCGCCCGCAGCGTCGAGGACTACGCCGCCGTGTACGGGCGGCTGCTGGCACAGGTGCAGCGCCCCGCGGTGCTGCACTGGCTGGGGGAGGTGTTCGACCCCGCGCTGGCCGGCTACTGGGGCTCGCGCGACGTCGCGGCGGCCACCGACGCGTTCGTCGAGCTCGTCCACGCCCACGCCGACAAGGTCGACGGGGTGAAGGTCTCGCTGCTGGACGCCGGGCACGAGCGCGAACTGCGCCGCCGGCTGCCGGCCGGGGTGCGCCTGTACACCGGCGACGACTTCAACTACCCGGAGCTCATCGCCGGCGACGGCGAGCACCGTTCCGACGCCCTGCTGGGCATCTTCGCCGGCATCGCCCCGGCCGCCGCCGCCGCGCTCGCCCGGCTGGACGCCGACGACACCGCGGGGTTCCACGCGGCGCTGGACCCCACGCTGCCGCTGGCCCGGCACGTCTTCGGCGCACCCACTCCCTACTACAAGGCGGGCATCGCGTTCCTGAACTGGCTCGACGGCCGCCAGGACGGGTACGCCATGGTCGGCGGGCTGCACTCCGCGCGCAGCGCGGTGCACCAGGCCGAGACGTTCCGGCTGGCCGACGAAGCCGGTGTGCTGGCCGACCCCGAGCTGGCCGCGCGCCGGCTGCGCGGCTACCTGGCCGTGCACGGCTTCGAGGCCTGAGCAGCGGCCCGGCCCGGGCGCCGACCGGCCCGCCACCTGCCGGGTGGCGGGCCGGTCAGCGTGCGCGCAGCTCCGCCCACAGCGACCCGCCGACCGCGTCGACGTCCACGTCGACCCCCAGGTCCGCCGGCAGGCGCGCGCCCAGCGCCCACGCCACGGCCGCGGTGGTCGGCGGTGCCGCCTCCACCGCGAGGGTGGCCACCCGCCCGTCCGGCGGCAGCCGCAGCGTGACGGTGCCCTCGGCGCACGCGGGCAGCACCGTCGCCAGCACCCGGCGGACCCCCGCCAGGAACTCCTCGTCGCCGCCGCGCACCGCGCGGTCGTCGACCACGTCGACCACGCACCCGCGGGCCCTGGCCGCGCGCAGCCGGGCCCGGACCTCCTCGTCCAGCAGGGCCCGGGCGCGCAGGTCGTCGCGCAACCCGCGCTCGAGGGCCACCGCGGAGCGCGGCAGCAGCGCCCAGCCGTCGTCGTCGGCCGGGTCGCAGGTCGCGACCCGGTGCAGCAGCGGCAGGGCCCCCAGGTCCAGGTCCGCGCGGCGCCGCGCCGCGCTGGCGGCCCGGGCGGCCGCCGCGGCCTCGGCCGCCGCCGACCGGGAGGCCGCCGCCTCGTAGCGCTCGACCTCGCGGGTGGTCCGGTCGAAGAGCGCCCGCACGCCCACGGCCGCGCTGAACCACAGCAGCGCCGGCTGCTCCAGCGCGGCGATCCACGCCCAGGGGTCCGGCACCCCGGCGCGCAGCACGAGCGCGGCCACCACGGTCGCCGAGGCGACCTCGGCCGCCAGGGCCGCCGCGCGGTGCCGGCGCACCACCAGGGCGACCACCAGGACCTGCGTGGCACCGGGCCACCAGTTCGCGTACGTGCGCCACGCCTCCACCGGCAGCCACGGCATGACCGCCAGGCCGGACAGCGGCACGACGGCCGCCGCCGCCCACGCCGGCCCGGCGCGCAGCCGCGTCGGCCCGCCCAGCAGCGGGCGCAGCAGCGCCGCGGACACCCCGAGGACGACGGCGACCGCCAGCAGGGACAGCACCGGGAACCGGTGCACGCGCACCGACAGCAGCGCCGGCAGCGGCGCGTGCGAGAGCAGCCACAGCCCGGCCCCCACGGCGCAGGCGCGCTTGACGTCCCTCACCGGGCGGCCCCGCGCCGCGCGCCGCGCACGAGCGGGGCCGGCGGTGCGGCCACCGGCACGCACAGCAGGGCGCAGGTGCCGGTGCCCGGCCAGGACCGCAGGTGCACGTCCCCGTCCACGGCGCGCACCCGCCCGCGCACCGACACCGCCAGGCCCAGCCGCCAGGCGCCCGGCGCGCCGGCCCGGAACCCCCGTCCCGCGTCGCGCACCTCCACCAGCAGCCGCTCACCGGCCGCACCGGTGCGCAGGCGCCCGCGCAGCCGCACCGGTGGCACGCTGCCCGGTGCGCCGTGCCGCACGGCGTTGCGCACCAGTTCGGTGGCCGCGGTCAGCAGCGCCTCGGCCGCCTCCGGGTCCACCGCGGTCTCCCCGTCCGGTCCACCCGCGGGCGCCGGGCCGTCCAGCACGGCGCCGGGGTGCAGCGCCAGCGCCGCCCCGGCCACCGCCTCCCAGACCCGGCTCACCGGCACCTGGGCCGACGCCGCGGCGCCGGGCCCCTGCTCGCCCTCCACGCGCACCAGGGCCGCGCGGGCCGCGCACCGCGCCTCGGCGCGCCCGGCGGCGTCCTGCGCCTGCGCCGTCGTCGTCAGGGCGGCCAGCACGTCGTCGTGGACGATGGCGTCCCAGCGCGCGTTCTCGAGCTCCTCGGCGCGCGCGGCGGCCTCGCGCACCGCGGCCTCCTCCGCCAGCACCCGCGCCCGCTCCACCCGGGCCCCCGAGGAGCGGACCGCCGCCACCGCCACCCACGCCGCCGGGACGACCACGAGCACCAGCAGCGCGTCCAGCACGAACGCGACCGGCGGCACCGCCCACGCCCCGCTCGCCTGCACCAGTGCACGCAGCCCCACGTGGAC
The DNA here is from genome assembly GCF_050871525.1 of Kineococcus auxinigenes. Taxonomy (NCBI): domain Bacteria; kingdom Bacillati; phylum Actinomycetota; class Actinomycetes; order Kineosporiales; family Kineosporiaceae; genus Kineococcus; species Kineococcus auxinigenes. Next base: position 14,025 of record NZ_JBKBCT010000089.1, read on the forward strand.
CAGCCCCAGCCCCGTCGCCGTGCCCAGCCCGGCGGCCACCGCGCCCGCGCCCACCGTCAGCGGTGACAGGGACAGCACCCACGGCGCCTGCTCGACGCGCCCGGGCGCCGCGAGCACCCACGTCACCAGGGCGGCGTCGCCGGCGACGACCAGCGCCCACGGCAGCCACGGGCGGGGCCGGCCGTGCGCGGCCTGGGCCAGCAGCAGCACCAGGAGCACCCCGTAGGCGGCCACGACCGGCACCGCCCACGCCCGGGGCGGCCGCGGCCCGTGCACGGTGCTGCCGGAGACCACCGTCGGCACCAGCGACAGCACCGCCAGCGCCAGCACCAGGGCGACGAGGCGGTGGCCGCTGCGCGCCGTCACCGGCCCGGCGGCGGACCGCCCGCGTCGGCCGGCCGCTCACCCGGCGGGGTGCGGGGCACCACCGGGGTGCCCAGGGGCGTGAGCACGCCGTCCTCCACGGCTCGCCGGTACAGCTCCATGCGGGTGTAGGCGGGGCGGTCCAGGGCGGCGTACTTCGCGCGGATGCGCTTGAGGTAGCTCTTCGCGGTCTCCAGCGTCACGCCCAGCCGCAGCGCCACCGAGCGCGCCGGCATCCCACCGGCGTACAGCTCCAGGACGCGGCGCTCCTGCGGGGACAGGTGCCCGGCGAGGTCGGCGTCGACCTGCAGGGCCGCGGCGGTCTCCGCCGACGGCAGCGTCTCGCCGTCGGCGACGGAACGCAGCGCGGCGGCCAGGGTGGCCACCGGGCGGTCCTTGAGCAGCACCCCCTGCGCGCCGGCGTGCAGCGCCTCGGACGCCTCGGCGTGCTGGCGGCCCTCGGTGTAGACCAGCACCCGGCACCCCGCACCCACCAGTGCCGCCACGTTGCCGCCCGGGCGCGAGCCGTCCCCCAGGCGCAGGTCCAGCAGGACGACCGCCGGAGCGGCCTCGCCGGCGGCGCCGAGGGCGTCGAGCAGGTCCGGCACGGTGGGGGCGGTCGCGGCGAGGTGCACGCCGTGCCCGGCCAGCTCCACGCGCAGGCCCGTCAGCAGCGCGGGGTGGTCGTCCACCGCGGCGACGCGCAGCGCCTGCTCGCGGGACGGCTCCGGGGCGCCGTGCGCGGGGTCGTGGTCCACTCGGGTGACCTCCTTCGACAGCGGAGCCTAGCCAGCGCAGCGCGCCGCGCCCCCGAAAGGGGGGCTCCACAGCCCTCCCCGGCCACCGCGCGCTCCGGGACGATCCCCGGGCGCGCCCCGCCGGGGGGACGGGGCGTCGTGGTTCCGGGGGAGCCGCGGACGCACCGGGGGGGGGGGGGGGGGGGGGGGGGGGGGGGGGGGGGGGGGGGGGGGGGGGGGGGGGGGGGGGGGGGGGGGGGCGGGGGGGGGGGGCGGGGGGGCGTTTGGGGGGGGGCTGG
>NZ_JBKBCT010000008.1:0-75525 GCF_050871525.1 Kineococcus auxinigenes
GGGGGGGTGGGGGGGGGGGGTGTTGTTTGGGGGGGGGGGGGGGGGGCGGGGGGGGCGGGGCGCGGGCGGCGCGCCCCCCCGGGCCCGCCCCGGGCGGGCCTGCCAAGCTGTCGCCATGCGCGTCCACATCGGCACCGACCACGCCGGCTTCGAGCTCAAGCAGCACCTCGTGGCGCACCTGCGCGAGCAGGGCCACGACGTCGTCGACCACGGCGCGGCCGAGTACGACGCCGCCGACGACTACCCGCCCTTCGTGCTGGCCGCCGCGGCCGCCGTGGCCGCCGAGCCGGGCAGCCTGGGCGTCGTGATCGGTGGTTCCGGCAACGGCGAGCAGATCGCCGCCAACGTCGTGCCCGGCATCCGCTGCGCCCTGGCCTGGTCCGTGCGGACCGCGCAGCTGGCGCGCGAGCACAACGACGCGCAGTGCGTGGGCGTGGGTGCGCGCATGCACACCCTCGAGGAGGCCACCGCGATCGTGGACGCCTTCCTGGCCACGCCGTTCTCCGGCGACCCCCGCCACCAGCGCCGCATCGACATGCTCACCGAGTACGCGCGCACCGGCGAGCTGCCGGCGGCGCCCCAGCGCTGAGCCGGGCACCGGGGTGCCCGAGGGCAACGTCGTCCACCGCTACGCCCGCGTCCTGGGCGAGCGCTTCGGCGGGCAGCCGCTCGCCGTGAGCAGCCCGCAGGGCCGCTTCGCCGACGGGGCGGCCCTGCTGGACGGCCGGGTGCTGCAGCACGCCGAGGCGCACGGCAAGCACCTGCTCGCCGACCTCGGCGAGGACCGGCTCCTGCACGTGCACCTGGGCCTGTACGGCACGTGGACGCTCGGCGACGGCGAGCCGCCCGAGCCGCGCGGCGCGGTGCGCGCCCGCCTGGTGGCCGGCACCGGCTGGGCGGACCTGCGCGGGCCGACCGCCTGCGAGGTGCTGACCCCGGCGGGCGCGCAGGAGCTGCACGCGCGGCTGGGCGCGGACCCGCTGCGCGCGGACGCCGACCCCGAGCGCGCCTTCGCGGCCGTGCACCGCTCGCGCGTCGCGTTCGGCGCGCTGCTCATGCAGCAGGAGGTGGTGGCGGGACTCGGCACCATCTACCGCGCCGAGCTGCTCTTCCGCGCAGGTGTGGACCCCTACCGCCCCGGCCGGGCGGTCAGCCGCGAGGAGTGGGACGCGGTGTGGGCCGACGCGGTGCACCTGATGCGCACGGACGTGCGCACGGGGCGCATCGTCACCACCCGCCCGGCGCACCGCTCGAACCCGCGCGGCGCTCCGTCGGAGGAGGACCGCTTCTACGTCTACCGGCGCGGCGGGCAGCCGTGCCGGGTGTGCGGCACCCCCGTGCAGCACGCGCAGGTGGTGGCCCGGCACCTGTTCTGGTGCCCCACCTGCCAGCCGTCCTGAGGGAGCGGCGGGCGATCAGCCGACGGCGGCCGCCAGCTCGGCGCCCAGGGCGCGGGCCAGCCCCTCGAGCAGCGGGCCCGCCTGCGCGATGCAGCGGGCGGTGTCCGGCTCGACGTCGGTCAGGGCGCGCGCACCGGTGAACCCCTCGGCCCGCCAGCGCTGCTCCGGCAGCGTCCGCCGCCCGCTGAGCACCACGACCGGCGCGCCGAGGGCGGCCGCCGCGCGGGCCACGCCCACCGGGGTCTTGCCGCCCAGGGACTGCTCGTCGAAGCTGCCCTCCCCGGTGACGACCAGGCCCGCCCCTGCGGCCCGTTCCGGCCAGCGCACCAGGTCCAGCACGACCTCGACGCCGGGACGCCGGCGCGCGCCCAGCAGACCCAGGGCCACCAGGCCGGTGCCGCCCGCGGCCCCCGCCCCGGGCGCCTCGCGCGCGTCGGGGGCCCCCGCGGCGGCGAGCGCGTCGGCGAAGCGGGTCAGCGCGGCGTCCAGCGCGGCCACCTGCGCCGGGTCGGCGCCCTTCTGCGGGCCGAACACCGCCGCCGCGCCCCGCGCGCCCAGCAGGGGGTTGTCCACGTCGGCGGCCAGCGTCCAGCGCACCTCGCGCACCCGGGGGTCCAGCTCCGCCAGGTCCACCCGGTGCAGCCGGGCCAGCGCACCGCCGCCGTCGGGCAGGTCGCGCCCGTCGGCGTCCAGCAGGCGCGCGCCCAGGGCTGCCAGCAGGCCGGCGCCGCCGTCGGTGCAGGCGCTGCCGCCGACGGCCAGCACGACCTCGCGCGCACCGTCGTCCAGCGCGGCGCGCACCAGGTCCCCGGTGCCCCGCGAGGTGGCCGCCAGGGGGGCGCGCACGCCCGCCGGCAGGCGGTCCAGCCCGGAGGCCTGCGCCAGCTCGACCAGGGCGGCCGGGCCGCCCTCCTCCCGCGCCCACGTGGCGCGCACGGGCGCGCCGGTGGGGCCCGCGACGGTGGCCGTCACCGCGCGCCAGCCCGCGGCGACGGCGGCGTCCACGGTGCCCTCACCGCCGTCGGCCACGGGCACCTCGCTGATCCGCAGGGCGTCCGCGGGCACCGCCGGCCGCGCGGCGGCGAACCCGGCGCGCAGGCCCGCGGCGACGCGCGCGGCCACCTCGGCGGCCGTCAGCGACCCCTTGAACTTGTCGGGGGCGACGACGACGTGGAGGGGCAGCGACACCGGTGTCCGCACGATCACGGGGCCAGCCTGCCAGGCGGCCGGGCCGGGCGGGCGCGCGGCTCGGCCACCGGGTGCGCACGATGGCCCCGTGACGAGGGCGAGGCTGACGGCCGGGGACGTGGCGTGCTGGGTGCTCAAGGCGGCCTCCGACGTCCCCGAGCTGACCGGGGCACCGGCCGGTGCCCCGGTGCACCTGCACCGCTGCGTGCACCCGACCTACCGGCTCGGCCTGGTCCAGCCCGGGCAGGGCGTCCTGCTGTGGCGCAGCGGCCGCCGGGCGGGGGTGCGGGCGGTGGGGGAGGTGCTGTCCGCGCCGGTGGAGGGTGCGGTCGCCGTGCGGCTGCACCCGCTGGCGCGGCCGGTGGCGCGCGCGGACCTGCTGGTGGACACCCGGTTCCGCGCGGCGGAGGTGGTGCGGGTGCCGGTGGGGGCCAACCCGTCGTACCTGACGGGCGCTGCGCTGGCGGCGGTCCTCGAGCGGCTCGCCCCGGGTGAGGAGGCGTTCCTGCCGGGGGCGGGGGCGCCGGGGTGACGCCGTCTCGACGGGCCGGGTGCGCGCGGGTGTGCCAGCGTGGAGCAGGTCCCGAGCCAGGAGGGTGCTGTGCGCCACGCGTTGATGTCCCTGTCCGCTGCCGGTCTGCTCGCGCTCACCGCGTGCAGCACGCAGACCACCGAGAGCACCACCGAGGGGGTCGAGGTGGTCACCCCCGAGGACCTCGGTCCCTCGGAGGAGCGGGTGGACGAGGTGACCGAGGAGGAGCCGCCCGCCGGTGACGCCGCCGAGGAGGCGGAGGTCGTCGTCGACACCTGCGCGGTGGCCGACCCCGGGGTGGTCGCGGGCCTGACGGTGTCGAACGACCAGGTGGACCCGCGCAGCTACGTCGTCACCGTCGCGTTCGCGGGCGCCGACGGCACGCCGGTCGCCGAGGCGCAGGCCACGGTGGACGAGGTCCGCTCAGGGGAGTCGGCGCAGGGGCAGGCCGTCGCGGAGGTCGCCGACCCGCCGGCGGAGGTGACCTGCGTGGTCACCGACGTGAACCGCTTCTGAGCTCTCGACGCCGCGAGCCGCCGCCCCGGAGGGCGGCGGCTCGCGCGCGTGGAGCGGGCGACGGGAATCGAACCCGCGTAGCTAGTTTGGAAGACTAGGGCTCTACCATTGAGCTACGCCCGCGCGGCCGTGCACGGCGCCCGGTGGGGGCATGCGCAGCGGTCGGCGCCCAGCTTAACGGGTCCGCGGCGGTAACCTGTCGCAGTACCCGCCGCGCGCGGCGGGTCGCGGGGTGTGGCGCAGCTTGGTAGCGCGTCCGCTTTGGGAGCGGAAGGCCCCCGGTTCGAATCCGGGTACCCCGACGAGCACGGCCCGCCGGCGCCTCGCGCCGATCGGCGGGCAGGCAGACGCCCCGGCGCGGACGGCTAGGCTTTCGCGGGGGGGGGGGGGGCCCCCCCCCCCCCCCCCCCCCCCCCCCCCCCCCCCCCCCCCCCCCCCCCCCCCCCCCCCCCCCCCCCCGGCCCCCCCCCCCCCCCCCCCCCCCCCCCCCACGCCTGACCACGACCTCCGCCCCGGCGCGGAGAGACCCCAGGAGAACCCCGCTGTGAAGAGCGACGTCGAGACCCTCAACCCGACCCGGGTGAAGCTGACCGTCGAGGTCGGCTACGACGAGCTGAAGCCGAGCCTCGACGCCGCCTACAAGTCGATCGCGGGCCAGGTCCAGGTGCCGGGCTTCCGCCGGGGCAAGGTCCCCGCCCGCGTCATCGACCAGCGCTTCGGCCGTGCCGCGGTGCTGGAGGAGGCCGTCAACGACGCGCTGCCGAAGTTCTACCAGCGCGCCGTGGAGGAGCGGGAGCTGCGCCCGCTGGGCCAGCCGACCGTCGACGTCTCCCAGGCGCCGGACCCCAAGACGGGCGGTGACCTGCGCTTCTCCGTCGAGGTGGACGTGCGCCCCACCCTGGAGCTGCCGGTCCTGGACGAGCTCGAGGTGTCCGTCGACGACCTGGCGATCTCCGAGGAGGACGTCGAGCAGCGGCTGGACGCCCTGCGCGAGCGCTTCGGCACGCTGACCGGCGTGGACCGCCCCGCCGCGGACGGCGACTTCGTCTCCCTGGACCTGCGCGCCGAGATCGACGGCGAGGAGATCGAGACCGCCAAGGGCATCTCCTACCAGGTCGGCCAGGGCAACATGATCATCGGCCTGGACGAGGCCGTGACGGGCCTGTCCGCCGAGGGCAGCACCACCTTCACCGCGCCGCTGGCCGGCGGTGACCGCAAGGGCCAGGACGCCCAGATCACCGTGACCGTGCAGTCCGTCAAGGAGCGGGTGCTCCCCGACGCCGACGACGAGTTCGCGCAGCTGGCCAGCGAGTTCGACACCCTGGACGAGCTGCGCGCCGACCTGCGCACGCAGGTGGAGCAGTCCAAGAAGTTCGAGCAGGGCCTGCAGGCGCGCGACCGCGTCCTGGAGAAGCTGCTGGAGCTGGTCGAGGTGCCCGTCCCCGAGTCGCTGGTCCAGGCGGAGATCCACACGCACCTCGAGCGCGAGAACCGCCTGGAGGACGCCGAGCACCGCGCCGAGATCGACGAGAGCACCCGCGCCGCCCTGCGCAGCCAGCTGCTGCTGGACGCCCTCGCCGAGCGCGAGGAGATCGGCGTGGAGCAGCAGGAGCTGCTGGAGTACCTGGTCGGGCAGGCCCAGCAGTACGGCATGGAGCCCAACCAGTTCGTGCAGATGGTGGACCAGGCGGGCCAGGTGCCCTCCATGGTCTCCGAGGTGCGCCGACGCAAGGCGCTGGCGGTGGCGATGGAGAAGGCCACCGTGAAGGACGCCTCGGGCAACGTCGTGGACCTGGAGGAGCTCGTGGGCGGCCCCGAGGACGACGAGGACGCCACCGGCGTGCCCGCCGAGAGCGGCGCCGAGGAGCGCGCGGACGGCGCCGAGGACGCGGCGGACGCGCCCGAGGCCGGCCAGACGGTCGACCCGGTGGGCGAGGACGTCCAGGCCGCGGCCGACGCCGCCGCCGGGCAGGAGCAGGACGGCGGGGAGCGCCCCCAGGGCTGACCCCGCGCGCCGTGGGCGCACCGGCCCGGTGCCGGTGCGCCCACAGCGAAAAGCCCCCGGCCCCGACATGCCCTGCGGGACCTGCGCGTTAGGGTCGATCGAGATCGGCGGGACGCTCCGCCGGCCCCCGTCCGCGGGGGTGGTCGACGCCAGGAGAGGGCCAGGGAACAGCGTGAGCGAGATCTTGAGCGCACCGGGACTGGTGACGCCGCAGCACGCCCGTACGCCGGGCACGCCGGGGATGGGCCTCGACGACAACGTCTACCAGCGGCTCCTGCAGCAGCGGATCATCTGGCTGGGCTCGGAGGTCCGCGACGAGATGGCCAACGCCATCTGCGCGCAGCTGCTGCTGCTGGCGGCCGAGGACCCGGACGCCGACATCTACATGTACATCAACTCGCCCGGCGGGTCGGTCTCCGCGGGCATGTCGATCTACGACACGATGCAGTACATCAAGCCGGACGTGGCGACCATCGCCACCGGCCTGGCGGCCTCGATGGGCCAGTTCCTGCTGTGCGCGGGTGCTGCGGGCAAGCGTTCGGCGCTGCCGCACGCGAAGATCATGATGCACCAGCCGCTGGGCGGACTGGGCGGCTCCGCGAGCGACATCAAGATCCTCGCCGAGCAGATCATCATGACGAAGAAGCAGATGGCCGAGCTGATCGCCCAGCACAGCGGTCAGAGCTACGAGACCATCACGCGCGACTCCGACCGCGACCGCTGGTTCACGGCCGAGGAGGCCCAGGAGTACGGCCTGATCGACCACGTCGTCGGCCGCTCCAGCGAGGTCACGGGCGGCGGGGGCACCGGTGCGTGAGCCCGCGGGCCGCTCCCCGCTCCACGTCCCGCCGCACGTGACCGCCCAGATGGGAGACCGTCCGATGGACCAGCACAGCCGCTTCGACCCCGCGCTCGCGCCCTCGGCGCGCTACGTGCTCCCGCAGTTCGAGGAGCGCACGTCCTACGGGATGAAGCGCTCGGACCCCTACACCAAGCTCTTCGAGGACCGCATCATCTTCCTCGGCGTCCAGGTGGACGACGCCTCGGCGGACGACATCATCGCCCAGCTGATCGTCCTGGAGTCCCAGGACACCGACCGCGACATCATCATGTACATCAACTCGCCCGGCGGGTCCTTCACGGCGCTGACGGCGATCTACGACACGATGCAGTACATCCGTCCGGACATCCAGACGTACTGCATGGGCCAGGCGGCCTCGGCCGCGGCGGTCCTGCTGGCCGCGGGCACCCCGGGCAAGCGGTTCGCCCTGCCCAACTCCCGCATCCTCATCCACCAGCCGGCGATGTCCGGCGGCGGGTACGGCCAGGCCTCCGACCTGGAGATCCAGGCCAACGAGATCCTGCGGATGCGCACCTGGCTGGAGCAGACGCTGGCGGCGCACTCGGGCCGCACCGCCGAGCAGGTGGGCACGGACATCGAGCGCGACAAGTTCCTCTCCGCCGAGGAGGCCGTCGAGTACGGCCTGATCGACGAGGTGCTGGTCAGCCGCAAGGCCTCGGCCGTCACCCGTTAGGCAGCAGCGCGCGGCGCGTCCCGGGGGGCCGGTCTGGCACCGTGTCCCCCGGGGGCGTCTAATGAGTCCCCGGGAGGTTCCCGGCAGGTAGCGTGGTCGAGTCGTGACGGTGCCGTGAGCGGTGCTCCCGCGAGGTCAGCGGCACCGTCGAGCAGTACGAGGAGAGGAATCCGTCGGTGGCACGCATCGGTGACGGTGGCGACCTGCTGAAGTGCTCCTTCTGCGGAAAGAGCCAGAAGCAGGTCAAGAAGCTCATCGCCGGTCCCGGCGTGTACATCTGCGACGAGTGCATCGACCTCTGCAACGAGATCATCGAGGAGGAGCTCGCCGAGGCCAACGACCTGGGCCTGGTGGAGCTGCCCAAGCCCCGGGAGATCTTCGAGTTCCTCGACCAGTACGTCATCGGCCAGTCCGCGGCCAAGAAGTCGCTGGCGGTGGCCGTGTACAACCACTACAAGCGCATCCAGGTGGGGGACCCGGCCAAGAGCCGCGACGACGCCGTCGAGATCTCCAAGTCCAACATCCTGCTGATCGGCCCGACGGGCTGCGGCAAGACCTACCTGGCGCAGACGCTGGCGAAGATGCTCAACGTCCCCTTCGCCATCGCCGACGCCACGGCGCTGACGGAGGCCGGGTACGTCGGCGAGGACGTGGAGAACATCCTCCTCAAGCTCATCCAGGCCGCCGACTACGACGTCAAGAAGGCCGAGACGGGCATCATCTACATCGACGAGGTCGACAAGATCGCCCGCAAGTCGGAGAACCCGTCGATCACCCGCGACGTCTCCGGCGAGGGCGTGCAGCAGGCGCTGTTGAAGATCCTCGAGGGGACCACGGCGAGCGTGCCGCCGCAGGGCGGCCGCAAGCACCCGCACCAGGAGTTCATCCAGATCGACACGACGAACGTGCTGTTCATCGTGGGTGGCGCCTTCGCCGGCCTGGACCGCCTCATCGAGGCCCGCGCCGGCAAGCAGGGCCTGGGCTTCGGTGCCCAGCTGCGTCCCACGGGCACCGCGAAGCTCGAGCCGTCCTTCGGTGACGTGATGCCCGAGGACCTCATGAAGTTCGGGCTGATCCCGGAGTTCATCGGACGTCTGCCGGTGATCACCACGGTGGAGAACCTGGACCGCGAAGCGCTGGTGCGCATCCTCACCGAGCCCCGCAACGCCCTGGCCAAGCAGTACCAGCGCATGTTCGAGCTGGACGGCGTGGAGCTGGAGTTCACCCCCGACGCGCTGGAGGCCGTGGCCGACCAGGCGATCCTGCGCGGCACCGGCGCCCGGGGTCTGCGCGCGATCCTCGAGGAGGTGCTGCTGCCGGTCATGTTCGACGTGCCCAGCCGCGACGACATCGCGCGCGTCGTGGTCACCCGCGAGGTCGTGCTGAAGAACGTGAACCCGACGCTGGTGCCCCGGGAGGCCCCGGTGCGCAAGGGCACCCGGGAGCGCCGCGAGAAGTCGGCCTGACCCCGACCCGGACGAGACGTCGAGGGGCCCCGCCCGTGTCGAGCACGGGCGGGGCCCCTCCGTCGTCGTGCCGCGGCCGTGGGGCCCGGGTCAGAGCTGGGAGTTCAGGCGCGCCACGAGCGTGGCCAGCTGGTTCATGTCCTCCTCGGACCAGTCCTGCAGGCGGGCGTGCAGGCGCTCACGGCGCGCCGCGCGGGCCGCGAGCAGCTGCTCGGAGCCGGTGGGGGACAGGCGCAGGCGCACCGCCCGCCCGTCGGTGGGGTCCGCGGTCCGCTCGATGAGGCCGAGGCCCTCCAGCAGCTGGACCTGCCGGCTCAGGGTGGGTTTGCCGATGCCGAAGAACGCGGCCAGGTCGGAGGGGCGTGCCTCGCCCAGGTCGTCGAGGCGCACCAGGAGGCTGTACGCCTCCGGTTCGAGGTCCGGGTGCACGGTGCGGGCCGTCTCCCGGCTGATCGCCCGGGATCGGCGCAGCAGGACGGCGAGCTCACGTTCCAGGTGGTCTGCGGCGTCGTGGTGCACGGGGGAACCGTACCGCTCCGGCACGCCGCACCGCGTGATCGCCACGGCACCGCGCGACCCCCGGGTGTTGTGGTGGCGGCCCAGCTGCCCTAGGGTCGGACCGATGCATCGGACCGATGCATCGCCGACGGTCCTCAGGGAGTGCAGTGGTGCGAAGGCGCGGTGACGTGCTGCCCCTGGCGGTGCTGGCCCTGCTCGCCGACGGCCCTCTGCACGGCTACGAGGTCCGCCGCCGTCTCGACGTGCGACTGGGCGCCTTCCGCGCGCTGTCGTACGGGACGCTCTACCCGTGCCTGCGCACCCTGCAGGCCGGCGGCTGCATCACCGAGACCACCGAGCAGCGCACCCCGGGCACCGTGAGCGCCAAGCGGGCCCGCGTCGTCTACGAGCTCACCGAGCGCGGCAGGGATCGCCTCGCCGAGCTGCTCGAGGAGGCCGGCCCGGCCGCCTGGGAGGACGACGCGTTCGGGGTGCGCCTGGCCCTGTTCCAGCGGGTCGCCCCCCGCACGCGGCTGCGCATCCTGGAGGGCCGTCGCGCCCGGCTGCTGGAACGCGTGGAGCAGCTCACCGCCACCATCGAGCGGGCCCAGGCCCAGCTCGACGCGTACGCCCTCGAGGCCCAGCGCCACGGCCTGGAGACCGTCCGCAGCGAGGTCGACTGGCTCGACCGCCTCATCACGGCCGAGCGCCGTGCCCCCGCCCGGCCGGGTGTTCCGGCCGCACCCCCTCCCGAGGAGAGTTGATGTCCGAGATCCGCGTCGCCGTCGTGGGGGTGGGCAACTGCGCCGCCTCCCTCGTCCAGGGCGTCCACTTCTACGCCGACGCCGACGAGACCACGACCGTGCCCGGCCTCATGCACGTGAAGTTCGGCGAGTACCACGTGCGCGACGTGACGTTCGTCGCCGCCTTCGACGTCGACGACAAGAAGGTCGGCACCGACCTCGCCGACGCCATCGGCGCCAGCGAGAACAACACCATCAAGATCTGCGACGTCCCCACCACCGGGGTCACCGTCCAGCGCGGTCACACCCTCGACGGCCTGGGCCGCTACTACCGCGAGACCATCACCGAGTCCGCGGCCGAACCGGTGGACGTCGTCGCCGCGCTGCGCGAGGCCCGCGCCGACGTCGTCGTGTGCTACCTGCCGGTGGGTTCCGAGGACGCGGCGAAGTTCTACGCCCAGTGCGCCATCGACGCCGGGTGCGCCTTCGTCAACGCGCTGCCCGTCTTCATCGCCAGCACCCCCGAGTGGGCGCAGAAGTTCACCGACGCGGGCCTGCCCATCGTCGGCGACGACATCAAGTCCCAGGTCGGCGCCACCATCACCCACCGCGTGATGGCCAAGCTGCTGGAGGACCGCGGCATCAAGCTCAAGCGGACGTACCAGCTCAACGTCGGCGGCAACATGGACTTCAAGAACATGCTGGAGCGCGACCGCCTGGAGTCCAAGAAGACCTCCAAGACGCAGGCCGTCACCAGCAACGTCCAGGCCGACTTCGGCACCCGCGACGTCCACATCGGCCCCAGCGACTACGTCCAGTGGCTCGACGACCGCAAGTGGGCCTACGTCCGCCTGGAGGGCGAGGCGTTCGGCGGCGTGCCGCTGAACCTGGAGTACAAGCTGGAGGTCTGGGACTCCCCGAACTCCGCCGGCGTCATCATCGACGCGGTGCGCGCCGCGAAGATCGGCCTGGACCGCGGCATCGGCGGCCCGCTGCTGTCCCCGTCGGCGTACTTCATGAAGTCCCCGCCGGAGCAGCGCGACGACGAGCGCGGCCGTGCCGCCGTCGAGGAGTTCATCGCCGGGACCGCCGAGCGCTGATCGGCCGTCTCCCCGCGCAGGGCCCCGTGGTGCACCCGCACCGCGGGGCTTCTCGCGTTCCGTCCCTCGGGTCGGGTTTTCGGCCGGGTGGCGGGGTGGTCCGGCCGTCGGGCTCTCCGCCCGCGCCGGACTCGGGTGGTTCCCTCACCTGCCGTTGCTCGGCGCGGGCTCCGGACGCCCGTCGACCGGACCACCCCGCCACCCTCCGACCTCACCGGGGTGGACGGTCGCCGTCCGTCCCCGTGGTGCGGGTGCGCCACCGGGCCGCGCCGGACGGTCGATGAGCGCTCGACGGGCCCGGGTGCGATGTGGAGTGGGGGAGAGGTGCGAGGCGGCAGGACGGTGGTGGCTGCGGAGGTCGGCGTCCGGAGCCCGCCCTGCGCGAACAGGTGCGGCGGTGCACCCGGCAGCGGGCGGAGAGCCGGCCGCAGCACCCGCCACCGTCCCACCACGGCGACCACGGGCATCCCGAGAACGCGACAGGGCCGCTCCCGGTGAGGGAGCGGCCCTGTCGAGGGGAGGACGTCAGCCCTGCTCGGCGATCTCCGCCTTCGCCGTCAGCACCGGTGCCTGCTCGCCCTCGGCGACCGGCACCTCCTGCCAGGTGATCGAGGCCGCGCGGCTGGCGGCCAGCACGTCCGCCTCGGCGCGGGCGGCGTCGGCGGTCACGCCCGCCGGGCCGAACACCGCGGCGGCGGTCAGCGGGGTCTTCTGGGAGACCTTCGCCTCGCTCTTGACCTTGCGCAGCGCGGACAGCGCCTGACCGGCGGCACCGAGCACGCCGAGCGCACCGGTGTCCGCGGCGGCGGGGCCGAGCTCGTCCACGACGGGCCAGGACGCGGTGTGCACGGAGCCGTCCTGCCACCAGGACCACACCTCCTCCGCCGCGAACGGCAGGAAGGGGGCGAACAGCCGCAGCAGGGTGCGCAGCGCGATGGCCGCGGTGGCGCGGGCGGAGGCCTGCGCCTGCTCGCCGCGGGCGCCGTAGGCGCGGTCCTTGACCAGCTCCACCCAGTCGTCGCAGAACGTCCAGAAGAACCGCTCGGTGACGTCCAGCGCGGTGGCGTGGTCGTAGCGCTCGAACGCGTCGGTGGCGCTGCGCACCACCTGGGCGAGGTGCACCAGGACGCTGACGTCCAGCGGTTCGGTGACCGCGGCCGGGTCGGCGGCGGTGCCGCGCTCGACGCCCAGGCCGAGGACGAACTTGGAGGCGTTGAGCAGCTTCATCGCCAGCCGGCGGCCGACCTTCATCTGCCCGGTGTCGAAGGTGGCGTCGGTGCCCAGGCGCGAGGACGCCGCCCAGTAGCGCACCGCGTCCGAGCCGTGCTCCTCCAGCAGCCCCAGCGGGGTGACGACGTTGCCCTTGGACTTGGACATCTTCTTGCGGTCGGGGTCGAGGATCCAGCCCGACAGCGCCGCCCGCGACCACGGCAGCCCACCGCTCTCCAGGTGCGAGCGCACCACGGTGGAGAACAGCCAGGTGCGGATGATGTCCTGCCCCTGCGGGCGCAGGTCCATCGGGAAGACGCGGCGGTACAGGTCCTCGTCGCGCTCCCAGCCGCCGGCGATCTGCGGGGTCAGCGAGGAGGTGGCCCAGGTGTCCATGACGTCGGGGTCCGCGGTGAAGCCGCCGGGCGCGCCGCGCTGGGACTCGTCGTAGCCGGGCGGGGTCTCCGAGGCGGGGTCCACCGGCAGGGTGGACTCCTCGGGCAGGACGGGGGAGTCGTAGCGGGGGGTGCCGTCCTCGTCGAGCGGGTACCAGACGGGGAACGGCACGCCGAAGAACCGCTGGCGGGAGATCAGCCAGTCGCCGTTCAGGCCGGAGACCCAGTGGTCGTAGCGGTGCTTCATGTGCTCCGGGTACCAGGTCAGCTGCGCGCCGCGCTCCAGCAGCTGCTCGCGCAGCCCGGCGTCGCGGCCGCCGTTGCGCAGGTACCACTGGCGGGTGGTGACGATCTCGAGCGGGCGGTCGCCCTTCTCGTAGAACTTCACCGGGTGCACGATCTTCTTCGGCTCGCCGACCATCGCGCCGCACTCGCGCAGCGCCGCGACGACCCTCTCCTGGGCGGTGTGCACGGTGGCGCCGCCGATCTCGGCCCACAGCTGCTCGCCGGGGCCCCCGGCGATCCACTCGGGCGTCTCGCGCACCAGCCGGCCGTCCCAGCCGATGACGGCGCGGGTGGGCAGCTGCAGCTCGCGCCACCAGGTGACGTCGGTGGTGTCGCCGAAGGTGCAGATCATGGCGATGCCGGAGCCCTTGTCCGGCTCGGCGAGGCGGTGCGCCACGACGGGCACCTCGACCCCGAACAGCGGCGAGCGCACCGTGGTGCCGAACAGCGGCTGGTAGCGCTCGTCGTCGGGGTGGGCCACGAGGGCGACGACGGCGGGGATGAGCACGGGGCGGGTGGTCTCGATGAAGACGGGCTCGCCGCCGCCGGTGCGCTCGAAGGCGACGCGGTGGTAGGCGCCCTCGCGCTCGCGGTCCTCCAGCTCCGCCTGCGCCACGGCGGTGCGGAACGTGGTGTCCCACAGGGTGGGGGCCTCGGCGGCGTACGCCTCGCCGCGGGCGAGGTTGCGCAGGAACGCGCGCTGCGCGGCGGCGCGGGAGGTCGCGGAGATCGTGGAGTAGGTGTGCGACCAGTCCACCGACAGGCCCAGGCGCCGCCACAGCGACTCGAAGACCTGCTCGTCCTCGGCCGTCAGCCGCTCGCACAGCTCCACGAAGTTGCGCCGGGAGACCTGCACGAAGTCGCGGTCGCTCTTCGGCGCCTTCTCCGGGGGCGTGAAGGACGCGTCGTACGGCAGCGAGGGGTCGCAGCGCACGCCGTAGTAGTTCTGCACGCGCCGCTCGGTGGGCAGGCCGTTGTCGTCCCAGCCCATCGGGTAGAAGACCGACTTGCCGCGCATGCGCTGGAAGCGGGCCACCACGTCGGTGTGGGTGTAGCTGAAGACGTGGCCGACGTGCAGGGAGCCGGACACGGTGGGCGGCGGGGTGTCGATGGAGTACACGCCGGCGCGCTCGGCGGTGCGGTCGAAGGCGTAGGTGCCGGACTCCTGCCACACCGGTGCCCAGCGCTCCTCCAGGCCGTCGACGGTGGGGCGGTCGGGGACCGAGACGCCGGCGGCGGTGCCGTCCGGGCGGTGCTGGGGTGCGGGCGCGGTGCTGGCGTCGGACATGCCCCCATCATCCCGCAGGCGCCGGGGGTGAAGGCAGCGCCCCGGGGCGCCGATGCACCAGGGTGCTCTCCCGCGTCCGCCGGCTCCCGCTGTGGGTCGGGTACCTGCTGCTCGCGGGTGCCCTCGCGGTGCTCTGCCTGTGCCTGGGCGGCACCGCCCACGACGCGGTCTTCTCGCTCGTCACCGTCTCCAGCGCGGTCGCGATCGCCGTCGGCGCGCGCGTGCACCGCCCGGTGCACGCGCGCGCGTGGTGGTGCATGGCTGCCGGCATGGGCTGCTGGGCGCTGGGCGACGTGCTGTACACCGTCGTCTACGACGTCCTCGGGTCGCGGGCGTACCCGGCGCCGCCCGACGTCGCCTACCTGCTGGCCTACCCCCTGCTGGGGCTGTCCCTGCTGTCGCTGGCCCGGCGGGCCCGTCCCGGTCAGGACGTCGAGGGGGTGATCGACGCGACGATCCTGTCAGTGGGGGCGGGGCTGCTGTCGTGGACGTTCCTGCTGCGGCCCGCGCTGGCGGAACTGGGGGGCGACCTGCTCGGCTGGGTGGTCTCCGCCGCCTACCCCGTCGCGGACGTGGCGGTCCTGGCGGTGCTCGTGCGCCTGGTCTCGGCCACCGGGGGCCGTTCGACCAGCTTCCGGCTGCTCGCCGCCGCCGCGAGCACCATGCTCGCCGCCGACGTCGCCTACCAGGCCGCCTACGCCGCCACCGGGTACGACGGGTTCGCCTTCGACCCGCTGTGGCTGCTGTCGTACCTGCTGTGGGGCGCTGCGGCGCTGCACCCGTCCATGCGCAGGCTGTCCGACCCCGCTCCGGTGGAGGGCGGCGACCTGGGCGCGCCGCGGCTCGTGCTGCTGGCCGCGGCGAGCCTGCTGGCCCCGGGGACCCTGGCCGTGCAACTGCTGACGGGCGCGCCGCTGTCGGCGTGGTCGGTGGTGGTCTCCTCGAGCGCGCTGTTCCTGCTGGTCGTGGCGCGGATGTGGACGCTGCTGCGCCGGGTCCGCGAACAGGCCGCCCAGCTCGCCGAACTGGCCCGCACCGACCCGCTGACCGGTCTGCTGAACCGGCGCAGCGCCACCGCCGAGACGGACCGGCTGCGCTCCCGCGCCCGGGCCGCCGGCACCCCGCTGGTGCTGGCGGTGCTGGACCTGGACCGCTTCAAGCGGTTCAACGACACCCTCGGGCACCCGGCGGGGGACCGGCTGCTGGCCGGGGCCGCCCGCGCGTGGAGCACGCGCCTGTCCGGGACGGGGGCCGTGCTGGCGCGCTGGGGCGGGGAGGAGTTCCTCCTCGTCGCCGAGGGTCTGGGCCCCGGGCCCGCCGAGCAGCTCCTCGCCGAGCTGCGCGACCTGGTGCCGCAGGGGCAGTCGTTCTCCGCCGGGCTGGCCGTGTGGGACGGGGCCGAGGACGTCGAGGCGCTCGTGGCGCGCGCCGACGCGGCGCTGTACGGGGCCAAGGCCGCCGGCCGCGGCTGCACCCGCACCGCGCCGGCGGCCGAGCTCCTCAGCGCGGGTGGAAGCGGCGGCCGGTGACCCGCTCGGAGGCGCCCACCCGGTCCAGGTAGGGGGTGATCCCCCCCGTGGACAGCGGGTGCCCGGTGCCCAGCACCAGGCACACGTCGACGTCCTCGGGGCCGGCCACGACGCCCTCGTCGAGGACCCGGCGGACCTCGTCGGCCAGCGCGTCCTGCACGCGGCGCAGCAGTTCCGGCCCGCTGACCGGGGCACCGCCCTGCACGAGCACCCGTTCCGCGGCCCCGGTGACCTCCACCGGCCCCTTCGCGGTGACCAGGGGCGGCGAGCCGGCCTCGACCCAGCGGCGCAGGTTCTGCGAGACGCGGTAGCGGTCGGGGAACGCGGTGGCCAGGGTCTCGTGCACGTGCAGCATGACGGCGGGGCCGACGAACGAGGCGAGCCGGAACGGCGTCATCGGCAGGCCCAGCTCGTCCAGGGCGTGCTCGGCCTCCAGCAGCGGGGTGCCGGCGTCCACGGCGCGCACCACCTCGTCGAACATGCGGGTGGAGATGCGGTTGACGACGAACGCGGGGGCGTCGCGCACCAGCACGCACGTCTTCTTCAACCGTGCACCCACCGCGAACGCGGTGGCCAGCGTCGCGTCGTCGGCGCGCTGCGTGCGCACGACCTCCACCAGCGGCAGCACCGCCACGGGGTTGAAGAAGTGGAACCCGACGAACCGCTCGGGGTGCTCCAGCACCGAGGCCATCTGCGTCACGGACAGGGAACTGGTGTTGGTGGCGATGACGGCGTCCTCGCGCAGCAGGGGTTCCAGCTCGCGCAGCACGGCGTGCTTGACGGCCATCTCCTCGAACACCGCCTCGACCACGAAGTCGCACCCGGCGAGGGCGGACTTGTCCACCGAACCGGACACCGACGCCTTGAGCCGGTTCGCGACGTCGGGCGTCACGCGCCCCTTGGCGAGCAGGTCGTCCACGCCGGAGCGCACGAAACCCAGGCCCTTGGCGACACGGGCGTCGTCGACGTCGGTGAGCACCACGGGCACCTGCAGGCGGTGCAGGAGGAGCAGCGCGAGCTGGCTCGCCATCAGGCCGGCGCCGACGACGCCGGCGGAGGTGACCTGCCGCGCCAGGTCCTTCGCCGGTGCCCCGGTGGGGTTGCGGCCGTAGCGCTGCACGAGGTCGAACGCGTACAGCCCGGCGCGCAGCTGCGGGGAGACGGACAGGTCACCGATCGCGGCGTCCTCGGCGGCGAAGTGCTCTTCGCGGGTGCTCGTGCGCGCCGCGGCGATCAGGTCCAGGGCCCGGTAGGGGGCGGGCGCGGCGCCGTGCACGCGGGCGTCGGCGACGGCGCGACCCCGGGCCACCGCCGCCTCCCACGCGGCGGCCTCCTCGGCGCCGGGCAGCGGGACCCGCCGCGGCACCTGCACCTGCCCGGCCAGGACGGCCGAGGTCCAGCGCAGCGACTGCAGCAGGAAGTCGGCGGGTTCCACGGCGAGGTCGGCGACGCCGAGCTCCACGGCCTGCGGGCCGGTGATCGTGCGGTTGCCCGCGAGCGCGTTCTCCACCGCGATGCGCACGGCGACGTCGGGACCGGCCAGGTGCGGCAGCAGCCAGGTGCCGCCCCAGCCGGGCACCAGGCCCAGGTGGGTCTCGGGCAGGCCCAGCCCGCGGGTGGTGGTGGCGACCGTGCGGTACGTGGCGTGCAGGGCGGTCTCCAGGCCGCCGCCGAGGGCGAGGCCGTTGACGTACGCGAAGCTCGGCACGCCCAGGGTGCCGAGCCGGCCGAGGACGTCGTGGCCGAGGCGCCCGGTGGCCAGCCCGGCCTCGCGGTCGGGGGTGGTGGCCACGGCCTTCAGGTCCGCCCCGGCGCAGAACACCCCCTGCACGCCGGTGATCCCCACGGCGACGACCTCCCCGGCGGCGGCCAGGCGCTGCGCCTCTTCGAGCGCTTCGCGCAGCTGCACCAGCGTCTGGGCGCCCAGCACGAACGGCTTGCGCGCCTCGCCCGGGTCCAGGGTCAGCAGGGCCAGGCGGTGGGGACCGGGCTGCCCGGTGGGTTCCCCGGGCGCGCCGGGCAGCTCCAGGAGGCGGACGTGGACGGGCATCAGCGGGCCTCCCCGGCGCTCGCGGTGGCGGGTTCGTGCGTGGGCTCGTGCTCGGCGTGGTGCGGGTTCTCCCAGATCACCGTGCCGCCCTGGCCGAGCCCGACGCACATGGCGGTCAGGCCGTAGCGGACCTCGGGGTGCTCGGCGAACTGCCGGGCCAGCTGGGTCATCAGCCGCACGCCGGAGGCCGCCAGCGGGTGGCCGATGGCGATGGCGCCGCCGTAGGGGTTGACGCGCTCGTCGTCGTCGGCGATGCCGAAGTGGTCCAGGAAGGACAGGACCTGCACGGCGAACGCCTCGTTGAGCTCGAACAGGCCGATGTCGTCGATCGTGAGCCCGGCGCGGGCCAGCGCCTTCTCGGTGGAGGGGATCGGGCCCAGGCCCATGACCTCCGGCTCCACGCCGGCGTAGGCGAAGCCGACCAGGCGCATGCGGGTGCTCAGGCCCAGTTCCGCAGCGGTGCCCTCCTCGGCGACCAGGCAGGCGGTGGCGCCGTCGGTCAGCGGGGAGGCGTTGCCGGCGGTGACGCGCCCCTGCGGGCGGAAGGGGGTGCGCAGGTCCGCCAGGCCCTCCGCGGTGGTGCCGGGGCGGGCGAGCTCGTCGGCGGTGGCCAGGCCCCAGCCCTGCTCGGAGCTGGCCACGGCGACCGGGACGAGGTCGGCGCCGACCTTCCCCTCGGCCACCGCCCGCGCGAACTTCCGCTGGCTGGCGGCGGCGTACTCGTCGGCGCGCCGCTTCGTCAGGGCGGGGAAGCGGTCGTGCAGCGCCTCGGCGGTCCTGCCCATGTCCAGGGCGTCGGGGGAGACGATGCGCTCGGTGAGGAAGCGCGGGTTGGGGTCCAGGCCCTGGCCCAGGGGGTGGTGGCCCATGTGCTCCACGCCTCCGGCCAGCGCCACGTCCAGGGCGCCCACGGCGATGGAGGCGGCCGTGGTGGTGACGGCCGTCATGGCGCCGGCGCACCAGCGGTCGATCGCGTAGCCGGGGGTCGTCACCGGCAGCCCCGCCAGCAGGGCGGCGCTGCGGCCGAGGACGAGACCCTGGTCCCCGCTCTGGGTGGCGGCGGCGATCGCCACCTCCTCCACGCGCTCGGGCGGCAGGGAGGGGTTGCGCCGCAGCAGCTCGCGCAGGCAGGCGACCACGAGGTCGTCGGCGCGGGTCTGCGCGTGCAGGCCGTCGGGACGGGCCTTGCCGAACGGCGTGCGCACGCCGTCGGCGAACACGACGCTGCGCGCGGCGGGGGCGGAGCGGGCCACGGGACCTCCTCGTTCGGTGGCGGTGGGCCGCAGCGGCGCGGCCCGCGGCCACAGTACGCCCGGCACCCGGGTATGCGGTACCGGTGGTGACAGGTACCTGTGCTGCACTTCGCGCGCCAGGGGCCGGCTCACCCGTGTGGACCTCCCGGTCACCCGCTCGGGCGCCCGTTCACCCCCGCACCGTCGGCTGGAGGGGTGACGTGCTGTCAGAACGCTGGGTGGAGGCTGGGCGGGGCCTCACTCTGAGTACATCGAGTTCAAACCCGGTGTCATCCGGATGGCGTACTCGCTCACTCTCGGCAATGGCTCATTACTTCTGGAGGCGCGCATGTCCTGGCTGGTGGAAACCCTCGGGGGTGAGTCGTGGCAGGAGGTGGCACCGCTCGGCATCGCCGGTGTCGTCGTCTGGGGTCTGTGGCTCTACCGCGTCATCGGTTCCCGGATGGCCAAGCCCATCGTCAACGACCACCGCACCTCCACGTCCGTGGTCGTGCCGTCCTTCCGCGAAGACCCCCGGATCCTCGCCGACTGCGCTCGCAACTGGCTCTCGCACGACCCCGACGAGCTCATCATCGTCGTGGACGTCGACGACGTGGAGTGCCAGCGGCTGCTCGCCGAGATCGACGACGCACGCCTGAACGTCATCGTCTACCGGCACGAGGGCAAGCGCTCGGCCCTGGGCGTCGGCATCCGCGCCGCCCGCCACGAGCTCGTCGTGCTCTCCGACTCCGACACGATGTGGACCGACGGGCTGCTGCGCAACGTGCAGATGCCGTTCGCCGACCCGATGGTCGGAGCCGTCAGCACCCAGCAGAACGTCTACCAGCGCACCAGCAGCGTGTGGCGCCGCATCGCCGACTGGATGGTGAACCTGCGCTACTACGACTACGCGCCCGCCATGGGCCGCAAGGGCGCGGTGATCTGCGTCTCCGGGCGCACGGCCGTCTACCGCCGTTCCGTCGTCGTCCCCCTGCTGCCGAACCTCGAGCACGAGTTCTTCCTCGGCCGGCGCTGCATCGCGGGCGACGACGGCCGGCTCACCTGGCTCGTCCTGGCCGCCGGCTACAAGACGGTCCACCAGTCCTCCGCCAAGGCCATCTCGATGTTCCCCGACAGCTTCCGCGCCTTCGTCAAGCAGCGCGTGCGGTGGAGCCGGAACTCGGCCCGCACCTACCTGACGGCCCTGTGGAAGGGCTGGCTGTGGCAGGTCCCGTTCGTCTCCAAGGTGACCGTCCTGCAGATCCTGCTGACCCCCGTCACGATGGCGCTGACGCTGGGCTACCTCATCTTCAGCCGGCTGGAGCTCACCCCCGCCGGCATCCTCCTCGCGATCGGCTGGCTGCTGCTCGGCCGCGGCATCCGCTCCTACTCCCACCTGCGCCGCCACCCCCGGGAGATCCTCCTGCTGCCCCTGTACGCGCTCGTCGTCATCTTCGTGGCGCTGCCCGTCAAGGCGTACGCCATCGCCACCATGAACAAGCAGGGTTGGCTGACCCGCTCGGCGGACAGCACCGGCGGCGAGGGCCAGTCGGCCGCCAGCCTGACCGAGCCGATCGGTGCGCCCGTGAACGCCACCGTCCCCGCTCCCTCCGCCCCCGTCGCCCTGCCCGTGCCCGCGAAGGGGGTCTGACGTGCCCAGGACCACCCGCCTCCTCGCCGGAACCGTCGCCGCCGGAACCGCCGCGCTGCTGGCCGGCGCCGCACCCGCGGCCGCCGCGGACGAACCGGCCCCCCTGCCGCGCACCCTCGCCTTCAGCGACGACGACGCCGAGCGGGTCTCGGCCCTCGTCGCCGCCGAGGACCGCCGTGCCACCGAGATCCGCACCGTGACGGCGCTCGCCCGGTGGCAGGGCGACGACTGGAAGACCCCGTACCGGATGAGCACCGGCGAGGGCTTCACCCTCGTGCTCACCCCGCGCTCGGAGCCCTACACGGTCACCGACCTGCTGCAGCTGGCGCCGCAGACGTTCGTGCAGATGTCCGACGGCTCCTTCCTGCTCAGCGAGCACGTCGCCGTGGTGCCCGGTGCCACCCTGCGCCTGGAGCGGCCCGGCGGGCTCACCCTGCGCATGGCCAGCAGCGCACGGGGCTTCACGTCGATCGTCAGCCTGGGCGGCGACGTGCAGATCGACGGTGAGCAGAACGCCCCCGTCGTCGTGGAGAGCTGGGACGTCGACGCCGGCGCTCCCGACACCGACCAGACCGACGGCCGCGCCTACGTCCGCTGCATCGGCGGGACCTTCTCCTCCGAGCACGCGCGCCTGTCCGACCTGGGGTTCTGGAGCGGACGCACCGGCGGGCTGTCGCTCACCGGCACCGATCGTCCCGACACCGGGGCGATCGAGCGCGTCGGCTCCGGCGGCGACCAGGCGGACTCCGTCCTCAACGGTCTGACGATGCAGCCCGCCGGTCCGCTGCAGGCCGGCCAGACCAACCCCAACCTGGACTACACCGTCCCGGCGTACTCCTACGTGTCCTTCG
Source organism: Kineococcus auxinigenes (assembly GCF_050871525.1). Classification (NCBI taxonomy): domain Bacteria; kingdom Bacillati; phylum Actinomycetota; class Actinomycetes; order Kineosporiales; family Kineosporiaceae; genus Kineococcus; species Kineococcus auxinigenes. The sequence goes on from NZ_JBKBCT010000008.1 coordinate 21,474, forward strand.
ACATCTCCCACACCACCGTCGAGGGGAACGCCTACGGCCTGTTCGTCACGAGCGCCAACGGCATCAAGCTGTCGGACAGCACCGTCGAGGGGAGCTCCATCGGCGGCATCGTGCTGCACCGCAACGTGCGCAACGGCCTCATCGAGGGGACGACCGCCTCCGGCAACGCCGGTGACGGCATCAGCCTGGACCGAGGGACCAGTGCCGTGAACGTGAACGGGGTCACCGCGACCGGCAACGAGGGCAACGGCATCAGCATCAACGGCCGGCCGCTCGCGGAGGGCCCCAGCGCCACCGGTGCCTCGACCAGCGCCTACGGCGGCAACTCGATCACCGGCAGCACCGTCGAGGACAACGGCCACTACGGCATCGAGGTGCTCGGTGGCTTCGACGTCGGGATCCAGAACAACCGCCTGTCCGGCAACGACATGGGCATCGTGGTGCAGGGTCCGGCGCAGCGCGTCTCGGTCACCGGCAACGACGTGTCCTCCTCGGCCCGGCACGGCATCGCCTTCACCGACGGCGTCACCGACGCCACCGCCACGGGCAACGTCGTGGACGGCGCCACGACCGGCGTGTACGTGCGCGCCTCCACCGCCCGGGTCCGCGGGAACACCGTGCAGGCGGCCACCGGACACGGCGTCTCGCTGGTCGGGGACGTCGACGGCAGCGAGGTCTCCCTGAACGTGCTCGCCGGTGCCGGTGCGAGCGCGCTGGACACCACGCGCTCCTCGGGTGCCTTCACCGATCGCGACAACGCGCTCGACGGCTGGGACGACACGAGCCCGTGGTGGTTCTGGTTCAAGAAGCTGCTGCAGCCGATGACGGCCCTGTGGGTGATCATCCTGGCGCTCATCGGCGCCTCGGCGGTGCGCGGTCGCGGCCGTGACCGGGCGGTCGCCCACCCGTACGCCCACCAGATGGCGCACCAGGGGCACCTGCCGGTCCCGTCGCCGCCCAGCGCGCCGCAGCGGGTCATCGACCTGCGCGACGGCCAGCCGAGCACCCGGAGCGGCGCGTGAGCCGCCGGTACGGCGGTCCAGGTGCGGGACGGCTGACCTTCCGGCAGGGCCTGGTGGCGGGCGGGGCCTCGATGCTCGTGCTCGTGCTGCTCGTGCTCGGCCTCACCGGGAACGGGTCCGGTCCCGAACCCGCGGCCTCGGCGGGCGCGGTCCGCGCCGCCGGCCCGGCGGCCTCGGCGACAGCCGCCCCGCAGCCCAGCACCTCCGTGGCGACCGCCGGCGCGTCACCGACCGCGCAGCAGGACGACGAGGACGACGACGAGGAGGACGAGGTGGACCAGCAGGACCAGCAGGACCAGGACGGCGGGTCGGCGGCGAGCGCGGCGGGTGCTTCCGTCAGCGGCGCCCCGCGGGCCGACCGCCTGCCGTCCTCCGACAGGGTCTCCTGCCCGGTGGCGACCCGCACGGTCGCGACCGCAGCGGAACTGACCGCGGCGCTGGCCGGCGCGGCACCCGGTGACGTGATCGAGCTCGCCGACGGCACGTACAGCGGCGCGTTCACCGCCACGACCTCGGGGAACGCCGGCGCCCCCATCTGGCTGTGCGGTGGGCGCGAGGCCGTCCTGGACGCCGGTGGCCCCAAGGAGGGCTACGGCTTCCACCTCGCCGGTGCGCAGCACTGGCGCCTCGTCGGGTTCACCGTGCGCAACGCCCAGAAGGGCGTCGTCGCCGACGGGACCAGCGGGTCGGTCCTGCAGGACCTGCTCGTGGAGGACATCGGCGACGAGGCGATCCACCTGCGTTCCGGCAGCACCGGCAACGCCGTGCTGGACTGCACCGTCAGCCGCACCGGGCTGCGCAAGGAGAAGTTCGGCGAGGGGATCTACGTCGGTTCCGCCGAGAGCAACTGGGACAAGTACGGCGAAGGCGGCGGGCCCGACCGCAGCGACTACAACCTCGTCGCCCGCAACGACATCTCCGGGACCACCTCGGAGTCGGTCGACATCAAGGAGGGCACCACCGGTGGGGCCCTCGTCGGCAACACCTTCGACGGCACCGGGATGTCCAGCGCCGACTCGTGGGTCGACGTCAAGGGCAACGACTGGCTGATCCGCGGCAACACCGGGCGCAACACCCCCGGCGACGGCCTGCAGACGCACCGGATCCTCGACGGCTGGGGCACGGGCAACGTCTTCGACGCCAACGTCCTGGACGTGCCCGCTCCGGGCGCGGCCATCTCGATCCACAAGCCCAAGGTGACCGACAACCGGATCCTGTGCACCAACCGCGACTCCAGCGGCCGGCCCGTCACCACCTCGCCCGCCTGCTCCGGCTGACAGCCGCAGCACCGCAGCACCCCGTCCACCGCGATCGACAGGAGCGCACCATGTCCGCCACACCCTCGAGCACCACCCCTTCGACCGCCACCGGAGCGGCCGCCCCCCGCCTCACCGTCATCGGCACCGGTTACCTCGGCGCCACCCACGCCATCTGCATGGCCGTCCTGGGCTTCGAGGTCGTCGGCGTCGACGTCGACCCCCGGAAGGTCGAGCGCCTGGCCGCCGGCGAGGTGCCCTTCTTCGAGCCCGGCCTGCCCGAGATGCTGCACAAGGCCCTGGACAGCGGCCGGCTGAGCTTCACCACCGACTTCGCGCGGGCCGCCGAGTTCGGCGACGTGCACTTCGTCTGCGTCGGCACGCCCCAGCAGCGCGGCAGCGACGCCGCCGACCTCACCTACGTCCGCTCGGCGGTGACCGAACTGGCGCGGCACCTGCACCGCAAGGCCCTGGTGGTGGGCAAGTCCACCGTCCCGGTCGGCACCGCCGCGGAACTGACCCGGCTGGTGCAGGAGGTCGCACCGGCCGGCGCCGAGGTCGAGCTGGCCTGGAACCCGGAGTTCCTGCGCGAGGGGTTCGCCGTCGAGGACACCACCAACCCCGACCGCCTGGTGTTCGGCGTCTCCTCCGCCTGGGCCGAGCAGCAGCTGCGCGCTGCGTTCGCGCCGGTCGTGGAGGCGCACGACACGCCCGTGCTCGTCGTGGACCTGCCCACCGCCGAACTGGTCAAGGTGGCCGCGAACTCCTTCCTGGCCACCAAGATCTCCTACATCAACGCCATGGCGGAGGTGTGCGAGCGCACCGGGGCGGACGTCACGGCGCTCGCCCAGGCCCTCTCGCACGACTCGCGCATCGGCGGGCGCTTCCTCAAGCCGGGTCTGGGTTTCGGCGGCGGCTGCCTGCCCAAGGACATCCGCGCCTTCAAGCACCGCGCCGAGGAGCTCGGCGTCGGGCAGGCGGTCGCCTTCCTCGGGGAGGTCGACGCCATCAACAAGCGTCGCCGCGAGCGCACCGTCGACCTGGTCCGCGAGGTCGCGGGCGGTGATCTGCGCGGGGTGCGCGTGGCCGCCTGGGGCGCGGCTTTCAAGCCGGACAGCGACGACATCCGCGACGCGCCCGCCCTGGACGTGGCGGTGCTGCTGCAGCAGGCCGGGGCGGACGTGACGGTCTACGACCCCGAGGCGATGGACAACGCCCGCCGCTCGTACCCGCAGCTGAGCTACGCAGCCTCCGCCGTCGACGCCGCTCGCGACGCCGACGTGGTGGTCCTGCTCACCGAGTGGCGGCAGTTCCGCGCGGTGGACCCCGAGGTCCTGGGCGCGGCGGTGGCCCACCGCCGCGTGGTGGACGGGCGCCACGCCCTGGACCGCGACGCCTGGCGCGCCGCGGGCTGGGACTACCGGGCGCTCGGCCGGCCGTGAGGCGCCCCGTCGCCGCCGCCGGTGCGGCGGCCGCCCTGCTGGTGGCGCTGACGGGCTGCTCCCTGGGCACCGCGGACGCGGTGCCGGGGGCGGTCCGGGTCCCGACCGGGCCCGCGGTGACGCCGCTGCCCATCCCCGAGCTCGAACCGTCCGGGACCACGGCCGCCGTGACGGACCCCTTCCGGCGCGCTGCCGACGGGACCGCCCTGCCGGTGCTGGAGCGGACGCCGGGTGCGGTCTTCGCGGACGTGACGCAGGCCGACCTGTGCGGTCCGCGCTACTCGGCGGGCGTGCGTGACGAGCGGTCCGGCGACGCCGAGGAGGCGGCCGCCGGCTACGGCATCGAGGACTCGTCCCCGTACACGACGGACCACCTGGTGCCGATCTCGCTCGGTGGCAGCAACGAGGTGTCCAACCTGTGGCCGCAGCCGAAGGAGGGCGCGTTCGCCGCGGCGGCCAAGAACACCCTCGAGGCCCACCTCCGCGCCCTGGTCTGCCAGGGCACGGTGCCGCTGGAGACGGCGCGCCAGGCGCTGGTGCAGGACTGGCGCGCCGCGTACGACACGTACACGGCGATGCCCCTGGCCACGCCGAGCGCGACCGCGGCCCCCTCGCAGGCGGCGAGCGGTGTCGTCAGCGGCGGGGTGTGCGCCACGGACGGGGAGGTGACGCGCTCCCCGGAGAAGCAGGTGCGCCTGACCTGCCGCGCCGACGCCGAGGGCGTGCTGCGCTGGCAGCGGCGCGCCTGACGGGCGGTGCCCGCGTGCGGACCGGCCGGGGAGGCCCCCGGCCGGTCCGCGGCGTTACCATGTCCCCACAGGCGTCGACCCGGCCATCACCGGTGAGCCTCCGGAAGAACGGGCACCCGCTCCGGCGGGCGCCCCACTAGACCCGGACGGGTCCGGCCCGTGACAGCCGGACGACGAGCGGTCGTCGTCGCGCCTCCCGCCCGGGAGGGGTGCCGGCGGCAAGCGGGGTGGTACCGCGGCACCGCCGGCCCCGGCGGGAGTCGTCCCCGCGGCAGCAGCGACGTCGTCGAGGAGCGCACGTGCCCGAGGTCACGGACCAGGCAGCGGACCAGACCGCCCAGGCGGACGAGCAGGGCGGCGGTGCCGCCGAGCAGGGCGGTTCCACCCCCCGCTTCCCGGACATCGAGCGCGCCGTCCTGGACTCCTGGGCGGCCGACGGCACCTTCGCCGCCAGCGTGGAGGCGCGGCGCGGATCGGCCGCGGGGGAGTTCGTCTTCTACGACGGCCCGCCCTTCGCCAACGGCCTGCCGCACTACGGCCACCTGCTCACCGGGTACGTCAAGGACGTCGTCCCGCGCTACAAGACGATGCGCGGGTACCGGGTGGAGCGCCGCTTCGGGTGGGACACCCACGGCCTTCCCGCCGAGGTGGAGGCCGAGCGCCAGCTCGGCATCACCCACAAGTCCGAGATCGAGACCATGGGCATCGCGACGTTCAACGACGCCTGCCGCACCTCCGTGCTGCGCTACACGCGCGAGTGGGAGGAGTACGTCACCCGGCAGGCGCGCTGGGTGGACTTCGAGGACGACTACAAGACCCTCGACACCGACTACATGGAGTCGGTGATGTGGGCGTTCAAGACCCTGCACGACAAGGGCCTGGTGTACGAGGGCTTCCGCGTGCTGGCGTACTGCTGGCGCTGCGAGACGCCGCTGTCGAACTCCGAGACCCGCCTGGACGACGTCTACCGCAACCGCCAGGACCCGGCCGTCACCGTCGGGTACCCGCTGCTGGGCTCGGACGCGCACCCGGAGCTGGCCGGCGTGCTGGCCCTGATCTGGACCACCACGCCGTGGACGCTGCCCAGCAACCTGGCGATGGCCGTGAACCCGGAGCTGGACTACGTCGTCGTCGACGGCGCGCCCGGCACCGAGCACGACGGCCGGCGGTTCCTGCTCGCCGAGGCGCGCCTGGGCCACTACGCCCGCGAGCTCGGTGAGGACGCCGCCGAGCGGATCAGCGCCCGGTTCCGCGGCGCGGACCTGCTCCGGGAGCGCTACCGCCCGCCGTTCGGGTACTTCGAGGGCCGCGAGAACGCCCACCAGGTGCTGTCCGCCGACTACGTCACCACCGACTCCGGCACCGGCGTCGTGCACATCGCGCCCGCCTTCGGCGAGGAGGACAAGGCCGTCACCGACGCCGCCGGCATCACACCCGTGGTGCCGGTGGACGCCCGCGGCCGGTTCACCGCCGAGGTGCCCGACTTCGCCGGCGAGCACGTCTTCGACGCCAACAAGGCGATCGCGCGCGCCTTGAGGGACGGCGTGCCCAGCGGGGCGCTGCTGCTGCGGCAGGAGACCTACGACCACCCGTACCCGCACTGCTGGCGCTGCGGCAACGCGCTGATCTACCGCGCCGTCTCCAGCTGGTTCGTGGCCGTCACGAAGATCCGCGACCGGATGGTCGAGCTGAACCAGGACATCACCTGGGTGCCCGAGCACGTCAAGGAGGGTTCCTTCGGCAAGTGGCTGGCAGGGGCGCGCGACTGGTCCATCAGCCGCAACCGCTACTGGGGCAGCCCGATCCCCGTGTGGGTCTCCGACGACCCGGCGTACCCGCGCACCGACGTGTACGGCTCGCTGGAGGAGCTGGAGCGCGACTTCGGCGTGCGCCCGGCCGACCTGCACCGCCCGCACGTGGACGAGCTGACCCGCCCCAACCCCGACGACCCCACGGGGAAGTCCACCATGCGCCGCGTGCCGGAGGTGCTGGACTGCTGGTTCGAGTCCGGCTCCATGCCCTTCGCGCAGGTGCACTACCCGTTCGAGAACACCGAGTGGTTCGAGAGCCACTACCCGGGCGACTTCATCGTGGAGTACATCGGGCAGACCCGCGGCTGGTTCTACACCCTGCACGTGCTGGCCACCGCCCTGTTCGACCGCCCCGCGTTCCGCACCTGCGTCTCGCACGGCATCCTGCTGGGTGACGACGGGCGCAAGATGAGCAAGTCCCTGCGCAACTACCCGGACGTCTCCGAGGTCCTCGACCGCGACGGCGCGGACGCCATGCGCTGGTTCCTCATGAGCTCGCCGGTGCTGCGCGGCGGCAACCTCGTCGTCACCGAGCAGGGCATCCGCGACTCGGTGCGCCAGGTGCTGCTGCCGCTGTGGAACACCTTCCAGTTCTTCCAGCTGTACTCCGGCACCTCCAGCCACACCCCGCGCTGGCGCACCGGCTCGGCGGACGTCCTCGACCGCTACGTGCTCGCCAAGCTGCACGACGCCGTCGTGGCCGTCACCGCCGAGCTCGACGAGTACGACATCGCCGGTGCGTGCGAGAGCGTGCGGCAGTTCCTGGACGTCCTGACGAACTGGTACGTGCGCCGCTCCCGCACCGCGTTCTGGGACGGCGAGTCCGAACGCGCCCGCGACGCCCTGGACACCCTGCACACCGTTCTGGAGACCACCACCCGGCTGCTCGCCCCGCTGCTGCCGCTCGTGAGCGAGCACGTGTGGCGCGAGCTCACCGGCGGGCGCTCGGTGCACCTGACCGACTGGCCCGACCCGCTGGACCTGCCCGCCGACCCCGCGCTCGTGGCCGCGATGGACGCCGCCCGCTCGGCGTGCTCGTCGGCGCTGGCGCTGCGCAAGGCCGACGGGCTGCGGGTGCGGCTGCCGCTGCAGCGGCTGGAGGTCCTCGTCCCCGACCCGGCGGCGCTGGAACCCTTCGCGCAGCTCGTCGCCCAGGAGGTCAACGTCCGCGAGGTCGTCCTCGGGCACGTCGACCGGGCGATCGAGCACGGCGTGGTCGCCAAGCTGACCGTCAACGCGCGCGCCGCGGGGCCCCGGCTGGGCAAGAGCGTCCAGCAGGCCATCAAGGCGTCGAAGTCCGGCGACTGGGAGGAGCGCCCCGACGGCACCGTCATCGCCGGTGGAATCGAGCTGCACGAGGGCGAGTACGAGCTGAGCACGACCGTCGAGGGCGGGGAGCCCGGCCTGGCCACGGCCGCCCTGGACGCCGGCGGGTTCGTCGTCCTGGACACCACCGTCACGCCCGAGCTGGCCGCCGAGGGCATGGCCCGCGACGTGGTCCGCCTCGTGCAGCAGGCCCGGCGCGACGCCGGCCTGCACGTGTCCGACCGCATCCGCCTCACCGTGGCCGCCGACGGCCCCGTGTGGGAGGCGCTGGTCACCCACCAGAACCTCGTCGTCGACGAGACCCTCGCCCAGCAGTTCGGCTCCTCCGGGCAGGCCGACGTGCTGCCCGCGGAGCGGGCCACGCTCGTGGGCTCGGTCGAGGGCCACGAGGTCCGCGTCGCCGTCGAGAAGCTGGAGGAGCGGTGAACCACGAACCCGGCGGGGAGCGCGGGCGCGAACGCGGCGAGGACCACGCCCACCTCGAACCCGGCGTCCTCGAGGACGACGTCGCCTTCGGCGGCGACGCCATGCGCCGCGGGCGGGTGCCGCAGGACCACCGGCCACCGGTCACCGGCGCCGAGCGCCGCCGCCGCGAGCAGCGGCGCGCCTCCGGCGTCGACGACGACCCCCGCTACGCCGAGGTCGTCGCCGCGATCCTCCAGCGCAACCCCGAGAACCGGATCCACCCCACCCTGGACCGGGTGCGCGAGGCGTGCCGCCTGCTGGGCGACCCGCAGCGCGCGTACCGGGTCGTCCACGTCGCCGGCACCAACGGCAAGACGTCCACGGCGCGCATGGTGGAGCGGCTGGTGCGCGAGCACGACCTGCGCACCGGCCGCTTCACCAGCCCGCACCTGTCGGAGGTCACCGAGCGCATCGCGATCGACGGCGAGCCGATCAGCCGCCCGGCGTTCGTGCGCGCCTACGACGACGTCGAGCCCGTCGTGACGATCCTCGACGCCCGCGCCGCGGAGGCGGGCGAACCGCGGCTGAGCTTCTTCGAGGTCCTCACCCTCATGGCGTTCGCCGCCTTCGCCGACGCCCCCGTGGACGTCGCGGTCATCGAGACGGGCCTGGGCGGCACGTGGGACACCACGAACGTCGTCACCCCCGACGTCACCGTCGTCACCCCCGTGGCGATGGACCACGAGGCGTGGCTGGGTTCCACGATCGAGGAGATCGCCGCCCAGAAGGCCGGCATCGTCAAGCACGGCGCCACCTTCGTCATGGGCCGGCAGGAGGAGGAGGCCGCGGCGGTGCTGCTGGCCCGCGCCGCCGCCGAGCGCGTCAGCGTGACCCGCGCCGGCGCCGACTTCGGCGTGGAGTCCCGCTCGCTTGCCGTGGGCGGGCAGCTCGTCTCGCTGCGCACCCGCGGCGGCACCTACACCGACGTCCTGCTGCCCCTGCACGGCGCGCACCAGGCCGACAACGCGGCCACCGCCCTCAGCGCCGCCGAGGCGCTGCTCGCCCTGCCCGGCGACGCCCTGCCGCCCGGCCTGGTGGAGACCGCCTTCGCCGACGTCTCCTCCCCGGGCCGGCTGGAGCTGCTGCGCACCTCCCCGGCGGTCCTCGTGGACTCCGCCCACAACCCCGCCGGGGCGCGGGCGCTGGCCGAGGCCGTCGCCGAGGCGTTCACCCTCACCCGCCTGGTGGGGGTGCTCGCCGTCGCCGGCGACAAGGACGTCGACGGCCTGCTGAACGCCCTCGAACCCGTCCTCGCCGAGGTCGTCGTCACCCGCTCATCCTCGCCGCGCTCGCTGGAACCCTCCGAGCTGGGCGAGATCGCCGAGGACGTCTTCGGCGAGGACCGCGTGCACGTCGTCGAGCGCCTGGACGCCGCCCTGGCCGCGGCCGTGGACCTGGCCGAGTCCGAGGGCGGCCCCGGCGCCGGCGTCCTCGTCGCCGGCTCGGTGGTGCTCGCCGGCGACGCCCGGCTCCTGCTGGGCGGGGGAGGTGCGGTGTGAGGAACCCCAAGCGGGTGCTCGCCGCGAGCACCCTGGTCGCCGAGGCCCTCGTGGTCTTCTTCGCCACCCTGGCCGCCACCGCCCTGCACCGCGAGGAGCAGACCAGCTACCTCGTCGCCGGCGGCGTGGTGATGCTGCTCTGCGTGCTGTGCGCGGGGATGCTGCGCTCACGCGCCGGTTACGCCCTCGGCTGGGTCCTGCAGGTGGTCATCATCGCCTCCGGGTTCGTGGTGCCCGAGGCGTTCCGCTGGACGATGGTCGGCATCGGCGTGGCCTTCGCCGGCATCTGGTGGGGGTGCCTGCACGTCGGCACCCGCGTCGAGCGCGAACGCGACCAGGTCGCCCGCGGCCTCGCGGAGAGGCGCCCCGAGGGGTCCTGAACCGCGCGGTGCGCCCGCTCACCCGGGTGCGGCGCCGTGGTCGCCTCGGTGCGGGCGGCGGCGGGTGCTGCGGCCGGCTCTCCGCCCGCTGCCGGGTGCACCACCTCGGCCAGGTGCGCCGGGCGGGCTCCGGACGCCGGCCTCCGCACCCGCCGGCGCCCTCCGTGGGCTGCGGCCCCGCGGTGCTGGACCGTCCCCGTGCAGTGGTGACGTCTGAGGGTGGTGGGGCACCTCGGTCGCCGGGCGTCCGGAGCCCGTCCCGCCCACCCGGGTGCGGTTGCGCACCCGGTCGCGGGCGGAGAGCCCGGAGGCCGAGGTGCCCCACCACCCGGGCGTGAACCGAACCCGGGTGGTGGAGGAGGCTCAAGCGGAGCGGGCGGGGTCCTCGGACCCCATCTCCTCGAGCTCGCGGCCCTTCGTCTCCGGCACGGCCTTGAGGACGAAGAAGAACGACAGCAGCGCGAACGCGGCGTACACGCCGTAGGAGAACGTCAGTCCCAGGTGCTCGGACATCGGCGGGAACGTCGTGGAGATCGTGAAGTTCGCGATCCACTGGGCGGCCGCGGCCACCGCCAGGGCGGCGGCGCGGATGCGGTTGGGGAACATCTCGCCCAGCAGCACCCACACGATCGGGCCCCACGTGGCGCCGAAGCCGATGACGAAGAGGTTGGCGGCGACGACGGCGACCGGGCCCCAGGCGCCGGGCAGGGAGAGGTCCTCACCGGTGCCGACGGACTGGGAGAAGGCCACCGACATGACGGCCAGGGCGACGAACATGGTGGCGGAGCCCGCGATCAGCAGCGGCTTGCGGCCGATCCTGTCGACGGTGGCGATGGCGATGAACGTGACGACCACGTTGGTCACCGACGTGATGGTGGACGTGGTGAACGCCTGGTCGGACTCGAAGCCGACGGAGCGCCACAGCGAGGTGGAGTAGTAGAAGATCACGTTGATGCCGACGGCCTGCTGGAACACCGACAGCAGCAGGCCGACCCAGACGATGGGCTGCAGGCCCAGGCGCGGGCCGCGCAGGTCGCGCAGGCTCGGCTCGTCCTCGCGCTGCATGCTCGCGCGGATGTCGGCGACCTTGCGCTGCAGGGCGCTGAGGTTGCGGGTGCCGAGGACCTCGCGCAGCACGTCGGTGGCGCGCTGCGTCTCGCCCTTGGCGATGAGGTAGCGGGGCGACTCGGGCACCTGCAGGGCCAGGAACGCCCACACGAGCGAGGGGATGATCCCGACGAGGAACATCCACCGCCACGCCTCCCAGCCCAGCCAGGCGTCCTCGGCCGCGCCGCCGGCGGTGTTGGCGATGAAGGCGTCGGAGAGCAGGGCGGCGAAGATGCCGACGGTGATGGCGAGCTGCTGCAGCGAGGCGAGCCGGCCGCGCACGTGGGCGGGGGCCACCTCGGCGATGTAGGTGGGGGCGATGACGGAGGCGACGCCGACGCCGATGCCGCCCACCACGCGCCACAGGATGAGGTCCCAGACGGCGAAGGCGAAGGCGGAGCCGACGGCGCTGATCGCGAACAGCACGCCGCCGAGGACCATGACGGACTTGCGGCCGAAGCGGTCGGCGATGCGGCCGGCGAACCAGGCTCCGACGGCGGCGCCGAGCAGGGCGCAGGAGACGGCGAAACCGGACAGGAAGGCGCTGAGCCCGAACTGACCGGTGACGGCGTCCACCGCACCGTTGATGACGGCGGTGTCGAACCCGAACAGGAAGCCGCCGATGGCGGCGACGACCGAGATGAGCACGACCTTGGTGGTGGTGCGCCGTTCCTCGGCCTCGTGGTCGGCGGCGGAGGCCGCCGGCCGATCGGGGTGGTCGGCTGACATGCCGGGCTCCTCGAGCTCGAAGGGGACGTCCGCGCGGGACGTGGTGCTCCGGTGCGGAGCCCGTGCTCGATGGTCCTGCGCCGCTCTCCGATCTGCACGCCGGGGGGGCTACCGCTACGGCCGTCCGCAGTGGTATCGGGTCGGCGCGGCGGGAGGGGTCAGGCGTCCTCGCCGCGGGCGGTCGCCAGGTCGTGCGCGGCGAGGTCCACGGCCTCCTCCGCGCGCCGCGCGGCGTCCACCAGCCCGGCCAGGGCCGCACCGTCCGGCACGCGCCCCGTGCGGGAGGCGTACGCCTTGGACAGGGCCTTCGCCTCGGCGGCCAGGTCGGCCAGCACGTCGGCGGCCTCCTCGCGGGCGGCGCGCAGGGCGTCCTCCTGCGCACGGGTGTCCTCGCGGTCGCTGCGCCGGCTCACGTCGTCCTCCTCCGGGTGGGGGCCGACATCCTGCCAGCCCGGGTGCCGGGCCCGGCTCCGCTAGGGTGCCGCGCGTGGCCACGCAGACCGACGTCCAGCGCACCCTCGTCCTCGTCAAGCCGGACGGCGTCCGGCGCAACCTCACCGGGGAGGTGCTGCGCCGCGTCGAGGCCAAGGGGTATTCGCTGGTGGCGCTGCAGCTGCGCACCGCCGACCGCGAGCTGCTCGCCGGGCACTACGCCGAGCACGAGGGCAAGCCGTTCTACGAACCGCTGGTGGAGTTCATGTCCTCCGGCCCCGTGGTGGCGGCCGTCGTCGAGGGCCACCGCGCCATCGAGGGCTTCCGCTCCCTGGCCGGCACCACCGACCCCACCACCGCCGCTCCCGGCACGATCCGCGGCGACCTGGGCCGCGACTGGGGCCTGAAGGTGCAGCAGAACCTCGTGCACGGCTCGGACTCGCCGGAGTCCGCCGCCCGCGAGATCGGGCTGTGGTTCCCGAACCTGTGAAGCGCCGATGAGTCCTGCGCCGCGCTGAGGTCTCCACCGGCAGCAGGGCCCGCCCGGGCCCCGACCCGCGAAGGAGTCCGGCCGTGCGCATGATCTTCGTCAACCTCCCGGTGAGCGACCTGGAGGCGTCCAGGACCTTCTTCACCTCGCTCGGCTTCTCCCTGAACCCCGAGTTCAGCGACGAGGGCACCACCTGCGTCGTCCTCGAGGAGAACGTCATCGTCCTGCTGCACCTGCCGGACAAGTGGCAGGGCTTCCTGCACTCGCAGCCGGCGGCCCCCGGCACCACCGAGGTGATGCTCGCGCTGTCCGCGTCCAGCCGCGAGGAGTGCGACGACCTGCGCTCGAAGGCGCTGGCGAACGGCGGCTCCGAGTACGCCCCGGCCATGGACTTCGGCTGGATGTACGGCGTGAGCTTCCGCGACCCGGACGGGCACGTGTGGGAGGTCAGCTGGATGGACGTCGACGCCGCCCGGGAAGCCGGGGGCATCGGCGCCTGAACGCACCCGCCGGCGCCCGGCCCCCGCTCACCCGCGGGGGCCGCGCGCCGGTGAGCAGGGGCTGGGCGCCTACAGGAGAGCCCCGGCGAGCAGCACCAGCGGGATCGACCCGGCCCAGGCGACGGTGGTCAGGGCCGACCACCCCTTCAGCGCGGCGGTGCCCTCCAGCCCGGTGAACCGGGTGACGACCCAGAAGTACGAGTCGTTGAAGTAGCTGAACACCATCGAGCCGGCGCAGCAGGCCACGGCCGCCGCCAGCGCGGACACCCCCAGGCCGCCGACGAGCGGTGCCGTCACGGACGCCGCCGTGATCATCGCGACCGTGCCCGAGCCCTGCGCCAGGCGCACCAGCGTGGCCACCAGGAACGGCACCAGCACCCCCGGCAGCGCCAGGGACGCCACCGCGTCGGCCAGCGCCTGCCCGACGCCGGAGTCGCGCAGCACCTGGCCGAAGCCGCCGCCGGCACCCGTGATGAGGATGACCAGCCCTGCCGACGCCGCCGCGTCCGAGAGCCAGCCGGTGACCTGCCGGCGGCTCGTCCACCGCGGCAGCAGCCCGTACACGGCGATGACCAGGCCGACGATCAGCGCCACGACGGGGTGGCCGACGAACGAGAACACCTGCGCGAGCGTCGACGGCTCGTACCCCTCGTCACCCTGCAGGACGCCCTGCGCGTCGCGGTCCACGGCCGTGGTGACGGTGTTGGCCACGATGAGCACCAGCGGCACCAGCAGCGGCAGCGAACCGCGGAAGGCGCCCAGCCGGTGCGGGGCGGCCCCCGCCGGTGGTTCCCCCAGAGCCGCGGCCGGGTCGGGCGCCTCCTCGAGCGGCCCCCCGGCGACCGCCCCCGTGCCGGTCCCCGCCCCGGCCGCCACACCCGCACCGGCGTAGACGGCCTCGCGCACCTGCGGCTGCACCTGGTCCTCCAGCTTCGGCCCCACCCACGCCGAGTACAGGACCACCAGGGGCAGCAGCAGCACGGAGAACACCAGGCCGGTGAGGATGAGCGCGCCGAGGTCGGCGCCCAGGATGCCCGCCACCCCGAGCGGGCCCGGGGTCGGCGGCACCATGTGGTGCGTCAGCGTCATCCCGCAGCCCAGGGCCAGCGCCAGGGTCACGTACCCGCGGCGCTGGCGGCGGGCGATCGAGCGCGCCAGCGGGTTGAGGATGACGTACCCGGAGTCGCAGAAGACGGGGATGGAGACCACGGCCCCCGTCCCGCCGAGCGCCCACGCCTCCCGGTCCTTCCCCAGCGCGCGGACGAACGCGCGCGCCAGCGCGTCCGCCCCGCCGGAGACCTCCAGCACCTTGCCGACGGCCACGCCCAGGCCGATGACGATGCCGATGGAGGCCAGCGTGTTCCCGAAGCCGGTGACGAGGGAGTCGAGGGTGTCGCCGGGGGCGGACCCGGCGATGGAGCCGGTGACCAGGGCGGCGAGCAGCAGCGCGACGAAGGCGTCGAGCCGGGTGCGCAGGACGACGAGCACGATGACGGCGATGCCGGCGACGAGCGCGGCGAGCAGCTGGAGATCCACGGTGATCCTCCGGTGTCGGTGCGGGTGCGATCACCCGACGCGGACAGGGTGGCGCCGCCGGCCGCTCCTGTCGAGCGGTGCGGGCGCGGGCCCGCGCGTCTAGGGTTCCCGACGTCGCCGCGAGGACGCGGCGGCGACCCGGACGCCTGCGAGGAGAGCCCGATGGCCACCGAGTTCCCGACCGCCCGCACCGCCGTCGTGACCGGAGGGGGATCACCGCGCGGCATCGGCCGAGCCCTCGCGCACCGCCTGGCGCGCGGCGGGTGGTCCGTCGCCGTCCTCGACCTCGACGGCGCGGCCGCGCGGACCGTGGCGGGGGAGCTGGAGCAGGCCGGTGCCGCGGCGATCGGCGTGCAGGTCGACGTCGCCGACCCCGCCTCGGTGGAGGCGGCCGCCGCCGAGGTCGAGCGGGCGCTGCCACCCGTGGTCGGGCTGGTGAACCTGGCGGGCATCAGCTCGCCCACGCCGTTCCTGGACACCACGCCCGAGGAGTGGGACCGCGTCATGGCCGTGAACGCGCGCGGCACGTTCCTGATCACGCAGCGGTTCGTGCGCGGCATGGTCCAGCGCGGTCTGGGGCGCGTGGTGAGCGCTTCGTCGGTGTCCGCCCAGCGCGGTGGCGGCACCTACTCCAAGGTCGCCTACAGCGCCTCGAAGGCCGCGATCATCGGCCTGACGCGCGCCCTCGCCCGGGAGGTGAGCCCGCTGGGCGTGACGGTGAACTGCGTCGCGCCGGGCCCGGTGGACACCGACATCATGGGCGGGCCGCTCACCGACGAGCGGCGGGCGGCGATGGCCGCCGACGCCCTGGTGGGCCGGGTCGGGACGGTCGACGACGTCGCCGCGCTGGTGGAGTTCCTGCTGGGCCCGGACTCCGGGTACGTCACCGCCGCCACCTACGACGTCAACGGCGGCCTGCAGATCTCCTGAGGCAGTGCCGAACCCTCCCCTTCCCGCACCGCCCCTCCTGCCGCGGAAACCATGGTTTCCGCCCCGCAGAGGGTCCTTCGAAGGGCGGAAACCATGGTTTCCGCGGGGGAGGGGTCAGCGGGAGGCGGCGTAGCGCGCCCAGGCCGCCTCCACGGCGGCCAGGGCTGTCTCGTCCTGCAGGGAGGTGACGTCCCCGCCGCTGCGGCCGGCCGTCATGTCCGCCATCAGCCGGCGCATGATCTTCCCCGAGCGGGTCTTCGGCAGGTCGGCCACGACCACGACGTCGCGGGGCTTGGCGACCGCCCCGACGCGCTCGGCGACGTGCGCGCGCAACTGCTCGCCCAGCCGGGAGTCGTCCGGGTCGTCGGCCGGTGCGGCGCCGCGGGTGATGACGAACGCGACGATCCGCTGACCGGTGGTGTCGTCCGGTGCGCCGACGACGGCGGCCTCGGCCACCCGCGGGTGCGAGACCAGCGCCGACTCCAGTTCGATGCTGGACAGCCGGTGCCCGGAGACGTTGAGGACGTCGTCGATGCGCCCGCCGATCCAGACGTAGCCGTCGGCGTCCTTCGTCGCGGCGTCACCGGCCAGGTACCAGCCCTGCTCGGCGTAGGGCTCCCAGTAGGACTTCACGAACCGGGCGTGGTCGCGCCACACCGTGCGGGCCATGCCCGGCCAGGGACGGGTGATGACGAGCACCCCCGTCTCGCCGGGCGCCGTCTCGCGGCCGGCGTCGTCGACGACGGTGGCGGCCAGCCCCGGCAGCGGCACCGTCCCGGAACCGGGTTTCAGCGGCGTCACCCCCGGCAGGGGAGCGACGACCGCGGCACCGGTCTCCGACTGCCACCAGGTGTCCACGATCGGGCAGCGCCCACCGCCGACCTCGCGGTGCAGCCACAGCCACGCCTCGGGGTTGATGGCCTCGCCCACCGAACCCAGCAGCCGCAGCGAGGACAGGTCGAAGCGGGCCGGCAGTTCCGGGCCGTGCTTCATGAACGTGCGCACCAGCGTCGGGGCGGTGTAGTAGATCGTCACCCCGTGCTTCTCGATGACCTCGAAGTGCCGGCCGGGGTGCGGGGTCAGCGGAGAACCCTCGTAGATCACCTGGGTGGTGCCGTTGGACAGCGGCCCGTACATCTCGTACGTGTGCGCGGTCACCCAGGCCAGGTCCGCCTGGCACCAGTAGACGTCGTCGTCCTTGACGTCGAACACCGCCCAGTGCGACCAGGACGCGTGCGTGAGGTACCCGCCGCTGGTGTGCACCAGGCCCTTCGGCTTCCCCGTGGTGCCGGAGGTGTAGATGATGAACAGCGGGTTCTCCGCGTCGAAGCTCGGCGCGACGTGCTCGGTGCTCTGCCGGTCCACGACGTCGTGCCACCACACGTCGCGGCCCTCGGTCCACGGGACGTCCGGCGTCAGGTCCCCGGTGCGGCGCAGCACGAGCACGTGCTCGACGTGCTCCAGGCCCTGCACCGCGGCGTCGGCGGCGTCCTTCACGGCGACGGCCTTCCCGCGGCGGAACTGCCCGTCGGTGCACACCAGCAGCTTCGCGCCGGTGTCCGCCACCCGGAAGCGCAGCGCCTCGGCGGAGAAACCCCCGAACACCAGGCTGACGACGGCACCGATGCGCGCGCACGCCATCGTCGTCACGATCGTCTCCGGCAGCACCGGCAGGTACAGCACGACGCGGTCGCCGTGGCCGACGCCCAGTTCCTGCAGCGCGTTCGCCGCCCGGCACACCTCGTCCTGCAGCTGCGCGTAGGTGATCGTGCGCGAGTCCCCGGGCTCGCCCTCCCAGTGCAGGGCGACCTTGTCCCCGCGGCCGGCGGCGACGTGCCGGTCCACGCAGTTCACCGCCACGTTGAGCCTGCCGCCGACGAACCACTGCGCGGTGGGCAGCGTGGAACCGTCGAACACGGTGTGCCAGGGCTCGTCCCACTGCAGCCGGCCGGCCTGCTCCGCCCAGAACGCCTCCGGGTCGGCCGCGGCGCGCGCGTACTCCTGCGCGCCCGCGTTGGCACGGGCGGCGAACTCCGCCGGCGGGGGGAAGACCAGGTCGTCGCCGGTGGGGACGGGGGCGGTGCTCATGCGGGCGGGTCCTCCCGGGGTCGTGGGTCCGGCGGTCAGCGTATCCGCGCGGCGCGCGGGGCCGGGCGGGCTCCGGCGGGGTCCGCCGCCGTGGACCGCCCCACCGGCCGGTGCCGTACTCTGCTCGGACCATCCAGAGCGGCCGAGAGACCTGGCTCGACGACGCCGCAGCAACCCCCGCGTGGAGGGTGCTCACGCCAGGACCGATGGGGAGGCACGGCATGAGCACCACCACGTCCGCCGCGGGCGCGGGGTCGGCGTCCGAGGACGCGCGCCGCGAAGCCGCCGCCTGGGCCACCTGGCAGGAGTCCCCGTGGGGGCGGCTGCGCTACCGGGTGCTCGTGGCGCTGCTGCGCGAGCGGTGCGCCCAGCTGGGCCCGGCGCCGCTGCGGGTGCTGGACGCCGGGGGCGGCGACGGCCGCGACGCCCTGCAGCTGGCCCTGGCCGGCCACGAGGTGACGGTCCTGGACGCCTCCCCGGACGTGCTGGGGGCGGCACGCGCCGCCGCCACCGCCGCGGGGGTCGCCGACCGCCTGCGCACCGTGGCCGCGGACCTGGAGGACCTCACCGCCCTGGCGGCGCTGACCCGGCACCGCGCGGGGGGATCGGGGTCCTTCGACGTCGTGCTGTGCCACGACGTGCTGCAGCACCGGGGCAGCGCGCAGCAGGTCGCGGACGACGTGGCGACCCTGGCGTCGTCCCTGCGCCCCGGTGGTCTGCTCTCGCTGATGGCGCCGAACCCGGCGGCGGACGTCCTGGCCGCCGTGCTGCGCGAGGGGCCCGCGCAGGCGTGGGTGCTGCTGGACGCCGAGCGGGGCGTCGACCCCGCCACCGGCCGCTCGGTGCTGCGCCTGGACCCCGCCGTCGTGGAGGAGGCGGTGCGCGCCGCCGGGTGCGAGGTCACCGGCCGCGCCGGGGTCCTGACGGTCACCACCCTGCTGGAGGACGCCCACCGGGCCGACGAGCGCGTCGTCGCGGACCTGGAGGAGCTGGAGGTCGAGCTCAGCCGGCGCGAGGAGTTCCGGCGGACGGCGCGGTTCTGGCACCTGTCGGCGCACCGCCGCTGACCGCCCCGTGCTCAGCGGCGGTGCCCCAGCACGAACGTGCGGATCGCCGTGACCGCCGCTCCCCGCGCCCACTCCGGGAAACCCGTGTGCTGCACGTCCACGTCGAGCTCGGAGGCGTGCGGGCTGCGGTGCGTCCGGACGCCCTCCTGCAGCGCCGCGGCCCCCACCTCGGCCAGCCGGGCGTTCTCCCCGGAGACGAGCACCTTCTCCGGCATCGTGAGGTTGCCGATCGCGGCCACCAGGACGCCCAGCGCGCGGGCGGAGTCGTCGACGACCCGCCGCGCCAGGGGTTCGCCCGCCGCCGCCAGGTCCAGCACCTCCTCGAAACCCGTCAGGCGCCGCAGCGCCGCGCTCGCCCGCGCCTCCACCGCCCCCCGCGTCAGCATCGCCTCCGCGCAGCCGGTGTGCCCGTCCGGGCACAGCGGACCGGCGGGGTCGAGCGGGAAGTGCCCCAGCAACCCGACGCCGGCGTCCGGGCGGTCCAGCACCTGCTCGTGCACGACGAGGCCGAACCCCACCCCGGTCCCCACGACGAGGAGGGCGAAGTGCCCGCAGCGGCGGGCCGTGCCGAACCACTGCTCGGCCCGCGTCAGCGAGAGCACGTCGTTGTCCACCACGACCGGCAGGCCCAGCTCGCCCTCCAGGAGGCGGCCGAACGCGACGCCCTCCCAGCCCAGGTAGCGGGCCGAGAGGACCTCCCCGTCCGGTGAGACCCGCCCGCCCAGGCCCACGCCGACGGCGCGCACCGGTGCGCCGGCGCGCGCGGTCAGGGCCCGGACGAGGTCGCCGACGGCGGCGGTGCACCCGGCGGGGGAGGGGTCCGGCAGGGGCGTCTCCAGCTCGGCGAGGACGTTCGCGCGCAGCGTGGTCAGCACGGCGTAGGCGGTGTCCGCGGTGAGCTTGACGCCCACGAAGCAGTGGGTGCCCTCCTCCACGTCCAGCGGCCGGGTGGGGCGCCCGGACACGGGGTCGTACGCGCCGGTCGTCTCCACCAGCAGGCCGGAGTCCAGCAGGGGACGGGACAGCCGCGTCAGGCTGCCGGCGGACAGGTCCAGCCGGCGGGCCAGCTCGCTGCGCGGCAGCGGCCCGTCGAGCAGCACCTCCAGGGCGATGTCGTGGGCCGGTCCCGTCAGCGGGGTCCAGGCGGTGCCGGGCCGCCCCGGGCTCACGAGGGTCATCCGGCTCCTCCCGGGTCGGGCGCCGAGTGCGGCGCTGCGTGGGAGAACCGTAGTCGACTACCGCCGCGGAAGTCTCGAGAAGCTCGATCGATTCCTGAGTGCCTCAGGGTGGAAGGTGCGTGCCTCTTGACCGCGTTGGAGGTTCTGTCGTAAAACTCTGCGGCAGCACGACCCTGACCACGACGACGTGATCCCGGAGACGCCGTGACCCTGCTCCAGCGCGAGACGCCCACCCCCGGCCGGGCCGCGGTCCCCGGGGAGGTGGTGCACCTGCGGGCGGCCGGCGTCAGCGTCGTCCTGCGCACCCACGCCGACCAGCTCCCCTCCGTCGTGCACTGGGGCTCCGACCTCGGCGAGCTCGACGCCGCCGCGCTCGGCGACCTCGCCGTCGCCGGCGCCCCCGCCCGCGCCAACAACGCCGTCGACGTCGAGCGGCCCCTCGCCCTGCTGCCCGAGCAGGCCCAGGGCTGGAGCGGCACCCCCGGCCTCGCCGGGCACCGCGACGGCACCGCGTGGACCACCCGCTTCGTCCCCACCGCGGTCGAGGTCACCGTGGACGAGGTCCCGGGCGGCGGGCGCGTGGACGTGCGCGCCGCCGACACCGCCGCCGCGCTGGAGATCCACCTGGAACTCGAGCTGCTGCCCTCCGGGCTGCTGCGCCACCGCGCGCACCTGACGAACACCGGCGCGGACGGCTACGAGGTCGGCGCCCTCGCCCTGGCGCTGCCGCTGCCGCCCGTGGCCACCGAGCTGCTCGACATGGCGGGCCGCTGGGGCAAGGAACGGGTCCCGCAGCGGCTGCCCCTCGTCGTCGGCGCGCACACCCGCGAGAACCGCCGCGGCCGCACCGGCCCCGACGCCCCCCTCGTCCTGGCGGCCGGCACCGCCGGTCTCGGGTTCCGCACCGGGGAGGTGTGGGCCCAGCACGTCGCCTTCAGCGGCAACCACCGCGCCCTCGCCGAGCGCCAGCACACCGGCACCGCCGTCCTGTCCGGCGGCGAGCTGCTGCTGCCCGGCGAGGTGCGCCTGGCCGCGGGGGAGGGGTACAGCTCCCCGTGGGTCTACGCCGCGCACTCCGGGCACGGCCTGGACGGCGTCGCCGCCCGGTTCCACACCCACCTGCGCTCGCGGCAGCACCACCCCGCGAACCCCCGCCCCGTCATCGTGAACACGTGGGAGGCCGTGTACTTCGACCACGACCTCGGCCGGCTCACCGAGCTCGCCCGCGCCGGTGCCGAGGTCGGCGCCGAGCGCTACGTCCTGGACGACGGCTGGTTCCGCCACCGGCGCGACGACAGCGCCGGCCTGGGCGACTGGTACGTCGACGAGGACGTCTGGCCCGACGGGCTCACCCCGCTCATCGACGTCGTCACCGGCCTCGGCATGCAGTTCGGGTTGTGGGTGGAACCCGAGATGGTCAACCCCGACTCCGACCTGGCCCGCGCGCACCCCGACTGGATCCTGCGCCCCGGGGAGGACGTGCTGCCCCCGTCCTCGCGCCAGCAGCAGGTGCTGGACCTGGGGAACCCGGACGCCTTCGCGCACCTGCTGGAGCGCCTGGACGCCCTGCTCACCGAGAACGACATCGCCTACCTGAAGTGGGACCACAACCGCGACCTGCTCGAGGCCGGGTCCGGCCCCGGCCGGCGGCCCGGCGTGCACGCGCAGACCCTGGCGGCGTACCGGCTCATGGACGAGCTGCGCGCCCGGCACCCCGGCGTGGAGATCGAGTCCTGCTCCTCCGGCGGCCTGCGCGTGGACCTGGAGGTGCTGGAGCACACCGACCGGGTGTGGGGCAGCGACTGCATCGACCCGCTGGAGCGCCAGCAGATCCAGCGGTGGACCACGCAGCTGCTGCCCCCCGAGCTCATCGGCTCGCACGTGGGCGCCTCCCCGTCCCACACCACCCACCGCAGCAGCGACCTGTCCTTCCGCGCCGGCACCGCGCTGTTCGCGTCCTTCGGCATCGAGACCGACCTGACCCGGATGGACCCCGCCGAGCGGGCGGAGCTCACCCGCTGGGTCGCGCTCTACAAGGAGCTGCGGCCCCTGCTGCACACCGGGACCGTCGTGCGCGCCGACCCGCACGACCCGGCGGGCGCCGTTCACGGCGTCGTGGCCACCGACGGCAGCGACGGCCTGTTCGCGGTGGTGCAGCTGAGCACCCCCGACACCAGCGTCCCCGGGCGGGTCCGCCTGCCCGGTCTGGACCCCGACGCGACCTACCACGTCGCGCCGCAGCCGCCGGGCGACACCCCCGCCGTGCAGGGCGGGGACGCCCTGCCGTGGACCGCGCAGGGCGGGGTCAGGATGACCGGCCGGGCGCTGGCCGCCGTGGGCGTCACGACCGCCGCCCTGCAGCCGCAGCAGCTCCTCCTCCTGCGGACCCGGAAGGTCTGACGCGATGGCACTCACGAGCAGAGCCGCTCGCACCCGCAGCTCCAGCCGGCTCAGCCTGCAGGTCCACGGCTACCGACCCGACAGCAGGGGAACGCGCCGGGAACGCCTCACCGCGCTGGCGTTCGTCCTGCCGGCGCTGCTGGGGTTCAGCGTGTTCTACCTCTGGCCCACCCTGCGGGGGCTGTACTACAGCTTCACCGACTTCGACGTCTTCAACCGGCCCACCTGGGTCGGGCTGGACAACTACGCCGCGCTCCTGGACGACCCGACGTTCTGGAACGCGATGAAGGTGACGGTGCAGTACGTCGTCATCAACATCGGCACGCAGACCGTCCTGGCGCTGCTGCTGGCGGTGCTGCTGCACCGGCTGACCCGCTCGGTCCTCGTCCGCAGCGTCATCGTCCTGCCGTACCTCATCTCCAACGTCGTCGTCGCCCTCGTCTTCTACTGGATGCTCGACGCCCAGATCGGCATCACCAACCAGTTCCTCGGCTGGCTCGGCATCGACGCGATCCCCTTCTTCGGCAGTCAGGACTGGGCGATCCCGACGATCGCGCTGGTCAACACCTGGCGGCACCTGGGGTACACGGCCCTGCTCATCTTCGCCGGCCTGCTGATGATCCCCGACCACGTGTACGAGGCCGGCCGGGTGGACGGCGCCTCGGAGTGGAAGATGTTCTGGCGCATCACGCTGCCGCTGCTGCGGCCGATCCTCGCCCTGGTGCTGGTCATCACGGTCGTCGGCTCGTTCCAGGCCTTCGACACCGTCGCCGTCACCACCGCGGGCGGGCCGGCCGACGCGACGAAGGTCATCCAGTACTACATCTTCGACCTGGCCTTCCAGCGCTACCAGTTCGGGTACGCGTCGGCCGTCTCGGTCGTCCTGTTCCTCATCCTCGCGGCCGTCGCCTTCGTCCAGCTCAGGCTGATGCGGGCGAACGAGTCCGACGTCGCCTGAGCGCGACCCGAAGCGAACGATCCCCAGGAGGCGACGTGGCCACCGCAGTGACGACGTTCGACGAGGCCGCCGCGGCCTCACGGACCAGCAGGAACCGTCGAGGGCGGCCCGGAGCCGGGCGGATCCTCGCGTGGACGGCGCTGGTCCTCATCGTGCTCGTGACCCTCTTCCCGTTCTACTGGATGCTGCGCACGGCGTTCTCCAACGGTGCGCACCTCGCCACCCAGCCCTCGAGCCTGCTCCCGGTCGAGCCCACCCTCGGCGCCTTCGAGCGGGTGCTCGGCCTGGCCAGCACCGCGGAGGCCCAGGCCCAGGCCGGCTCCGGCGCCTCGGTGAACATCGGCCGGTACCTGCTCAACTCGGTGGTCGTCGCGACCCTCATCACCGCCGGGCAGGTCTTCTTCGGTGCACTGGCCGCCTACGCCTTCTCCCGGCTGCGCTGGCCGGGCCGCGACGCGGTGTTCTTCGTCTTCCTCACCGCCCTCATGGTTCCGCCGATCTTCACGCAGTTGCCGAACTTCCTGCTCATGCGCGACCTCGGCCTCCTGAACACCTACGCCGCGATCGTGCTGCCGTTCTTCTTCATGACCCCTTTCGCCATCTTCTTCCTGCGGCAGTTCTTCCTCGGCATCCCGCACGAGGTGGAGGAGGCGGCGCGGATCGACGGCGCCGGTGCCGTGCGCAGGTTCTT
Source organism: Kineococcus auxinigenes (assembly GCF_050871525.1). Taxonomy (NCBI): domain Bacteria; kingdom Bacillati; phylum Actinomycetota; class Actinomycetes; order Kineosporiales; family Kineosporiaceae; genus Kineococcus; species Kineococcus auxinigenes. The sequence goes on from NZ_JBKBCT010000008.1 coordinate 45,530, forward strand.
CACCGTGATCCTGCCCATGGCCTCCGGGCCGCTGGTCACCCTGACGATCCTGCAGTACATCCAGGCGTGGGGTGAGTACTTCTGGCCGCTGCTCGTGGCCAGCGACCCCGACGTCCGCGTGCTCACGGTCGGCCTGGGCGTCTTCCGCGCTCAGACCCCGCAGGGCTCGCCGGACTGGGCGGGGCTGATGGCCGCCACGCTGCTCGCCGCCCTGCCCATCATCGTCCTGTTCGCGATCTTCAGCCGGAAGGTCGTCAACTCCATCGGCTTCTCCGGCATCAAGTGAGGAACCTCGTGACGCACCCCGCTCCCCGCCGCCGTTCCCGCACCCACCGCGCCGTCGCGGCCGCCGGGACCGCGCTGCTGCTGACCGCCTGCGGCTCCTACGGCGTCGACCCCGGCGCCGACGCCGACACCGGCACCGTCACGTACTGGCTGTGGGAGTCCGCGCAGTTGCCCGCGTACCAGCAGTGCGCCGACGACTTCGAGGTGCAGCACCCCGACATCGACATCCAGATCGAGCAGTTCGGCTGGGACGACTACTGGAACAAGCTGTTCACCGGCTTCGTGGCCAACTCCGCCCCCGACGTCTTCGCCAACCACACCTCCCGGTACGGCGAGTTCGCCGAGCGCGGTCTCATCGTGCCCGTCGACGAGTACGTCGCGCGCGACCGCGTCGACCTGTCGAAGTACGTCACCGGCACCACGGAGCTGTGGATCGGACCGGACGGGAAGCGCTACGGCCTGCCGAAGGACTTCGACACCATCGGCGTCTTCTACAACGAGGGGATGACCGAGGAGGCCGGCATCACCCGCGAGCAGATGGAGAACCTCACCTGGAACCCGCAGGACGGCGGCACCTACGAGGACGCCATCGCCCACCTCACCGTCGACGAGAACGGCGTGCGCGGTGACGAGCCCGGTTTCGACAAGGGGAACGTTCGCACCTACGGCCTCGGGCTCGGCAGCGCCGGCGCTCCCTTCGGCCAGGTGGAGTGGTCGTACCTGGCCATGACCACCGGCTGGTGGTACATGGACGACGAGGCGTGGGGGACCGAGTTCCACTACGACGACCAGCGGTTCCAGGACACCTACGCCTGGTGGCGCGGGCTCATCGAGAAGGGGTACATGCCGCCGCTGGCGTTCACCGAGGGTGGCTCGCCCGACCAGCAGATGCAGGCCGGGCGGTACGCGATGGTCACCGAGGGTTCCTGGCAGACCGCCAACTACGGTGCGCTGGAGGGTGTGGACCTCGCCCTGGCCCCCACGCCGATCGGTCCGAGCGGGCAGCGCGCGGCCATGCAGAACTCGCTGGCCGACTCCATCTCCACCTCCTCGCAGGTCAAGGGGGCGGCCTGGGAGTGGGCCTCCTACCTGGGGTCGCGGGAGTGCCAGTCCGTCGTGGCGCGGGCCGGGGTCGTCCTGCCCGCGGTCGCCAGCACCGTCGACACCGCGAAGGAGGCGCTCGGGCGCACCGGGTTCGACATCAGCGCCTTCACCGACCAGATCGACGCCGGCACGACCTTCCCGTACCCGGCCGTCCTGAACGCCGCGGAGGTCCAGAGCATCACCAGCTCCGCGATGGAGAACGTCATGGCCTTCAACGCCGACGTGTCCTCGCTCACGCGCATGAACGAGGAGGTCAACGCGTTGTTCGAGTGAGCGCCTCGCCCGGGGCCCGGCGCGCGGCGCGGTAGGCCCCGGGCGAGCACCCGCAGGCGCGGGCGAAGTGCGCGTACAAGCTGCTCTGCGAGCCGAAGCCCGCCGCGTGCGCGACCGCGGCCGTGGTCAGGTCCGTCGTCAGCAGCAGCCGCTGCGCCTCGGCCACCCGGTGGCGCGTAAGCTGCTCACCCAGCGACACCCCCGCGGCCCGGCGGAACAGGGTGGTGGCGTAGTTCGGGTTGAGGTTCGCCGCCCGGGCCGCGTCCGCGGCGCTGACCGGCTCGCGGAAGTGCTCGGCGATCCAGCTCGCCATCCGCGCCACGGGGCGCAGGTCCGCCCGCGGGCCCGCCGCACCGTCCCCGCCCGCGGGCGGCTCGCTGCCCGCCGCTGCCACGATCCTCAGCACCAGGGCGTGCACCTCCAGCAGCAACGCGGCCCGCCCCGCCCCGCCCGGCGCCGCCAGGTCGCGCTGCCAGCCGCCGAACATCGCCGGCACGTGCGCGCCGACCCGCGCCGTGGGCACCACCAGCGTGCGGTGGGCGAGCACCCGGGTGGAGAACGCCTCCGGCAGCGACCACCGCAGCACCGTCGACAACGGCACGTGGATCCACGCGACGTCGGTGGACTGCAACGACTCGTCCTCGAGGAGCCGGTGCGGTGCGGCAGCCCAGAACAACGCGGTGCTGCCGGCCTCCACGCGCGTGCGGACGCCGCCGCTGAGGTACTCCAGCCGACCCGCCAGCACGACGTTCACCTCCACGTCGTCGTGCCGGTGGAACTCGTGCATCGGCGGGGCGGGCCCCCGGTGCACCCACAGGGCGGACTCCTCGACCCTCGGTCCGCGCGGCACACCGTTCAAGGTAGGTGCTGAGGATCCTGGAAGCTCCCGGTGGCTCGCCGGAGGTCCGCGCAGCCGGTGGCCGCCTAGCGTCGAGGCATGAGCCCGACGACGAGCCCGACGCGCCCGCCCAAGATCACCATCATCGGCGCCGGGGGGTACGTCTTCCCGTTCCGCCTCATCGGCGACGTCCTCAGCTTCCCGGCGCTGCGCTCGGCGCGGCTCTGCCTCATGGACGTCGACCCCGGCAAGCTCGCACCGGTGGCCGAGGCCGCGCGCGAGCTCATCGCCCACCACGGCTTCGACGCGCAGGTCGTGGAGACGACCGACCGCCGCGGGGCCCTGGACGGCGCCGACTTCGTCGTCATCACCTTCCAGGTCGGGGGAGTGGACTCCTACCGGCACGACGTGGAGATCCCCCGCCGCTACGGCGTGGACCAGACCGTCGGCGACACCGTCGGCCCCGGGGGCGTCTTCCGCTTCCTGCGCTCGGTCCCGGCCTACGAGGCCATCGCCGCCGACGCGCTCGAGGTCTGCCCCGACGCGGTGTTCATCAACTACGCCAACCCCATGGCCATGGCCACGGCGTTCCTCAACGCCAAGGGGTTGCGGACCGTGGGGCTGTGCCACAGCGTGCAGGGCACCACCCGCATGGTCGCGCGCACCCTCGACGTCCCGTACGAGGAGGTCGACTACCTCTGCGCCGGCATCAACCACCAGGCGTGGGTCCTGCGCTTCCGCCGGCGCGGCGGGGAGGACCTGTACCCCCGGCTGCGCGAGGTCATGACCGAGCGGCACGTCGTCGGGCGCGCGGCCGGCGACCTGGCCGGCGACCACGGCGACCACAGCGGCGCCGCCGCGGCGGCCAGCGTCTACGAGGGCGGCAACGAGCAGGTCCGCACCACCCTGATGAACGCCTTCGGCTACTTCGAGACCGAGTCCAGCCACCACGCCTCGGAGTACCTGCCCTACTTCCGCAAGGACCCCGCCACGGTCGAGCGGTACGTCCCGCAGCGCTGGGACTACTACGAGATCTGCGCCGCCCACGACGACCGGGGCGACATCGACGCCCAGCTCGCCCGGTTGCAGGACGACCTCGCCCCCAGCGTGGAGTACGGCGCCTCGATCGTGAACTCCGTGGTCACCGGCGTCCCCTCGGTCGTGTACGGCAACGTGCCCAACGCCACCGGCGTCATCGCCAACCTGCCCGCCGAGGCCTGCGTGGAGGTGCCCTGCCTGGTCGACGCCAACGGCGTGCAGCCCACCGCCGTGGGCGAGCTGCCCCCGCAGCTGGCCGCCCTGAACCGCACCAACGTCAACGTGCAGGCCCTGGCGGTGCGGGCCGCGCTCACCGGCTCGCGCGACCACGTCTTCCACGCCGTCGCGCTGGACCCGCTGACGGCGGCCCTGCTGACCCTGGAGCAGGTCCGCGACATGACCGACGAGCTCCTCGCCGCGCACGCCGACCTGCTGCCCGCGGCGCTGCGGCCCTGACCCGCGGCGCCGCTCGACCCCGATCGCGAGCGGACCCGGGGGGGGGGGGGGGGGGGGGGGGGGCGCGGGGGGGGGGGGGCGGGGGGGGTGGGTGGGGGTGGGGGGGGGGGGGCGCGCCCCCCCCCCCCCCCCCCCCCCCCCCCCCCCCCCCCCCCCCCCCCCCCCCCCCCCCCGCCCCCCCCCCCCCCCCCCCCCCCCCCCACCGCAGGAGTGGGAGTGGGAGCGGGGGTGGGCCGGAGGGGTGAGGTGCGCGTGCCGGGGGTGCGGGCGGCGCGGTGGCGGTGCTACCCACGAGGGGTGGAACGCCGAACCCTCCTCCTGCGGGCGCTGCTGCGCGGCGCCTGGCTCGGCGGCGGCCTGAGCGCCGTCGCGGTCGCGACCGCGTGGGCGGTCACCGTCCTGCGCCGGGTCGACGGCCCAGTGCACGCCCTGGACGTCGCACCGCTGCTGCTCGCCCCGGCGGGGGTGGCGCTGGGTGCCGCGCTCGGGGCGCTGGCCGCCACCGCCGGGGCCGTCGTGCTGCTCACGCTGGCGCGCGGCCACCTGCGCGTGCACCCCTCGCGGGTGCTGCTCGCCGCGCTCGTCGCGCACGGGCCGAGGCGGCGCCCCGCGCGCTGAGGCGCGGGACGCCCGCACCTCACCAGCGCGAGTGCACGTGCTCCGCGACGAGCTCGTCGTACACCTCGCGCACCGCGCGCTGCTGCTCGCCCGTCGGGGCCGGCAGGTCCGCGGCGGCGGCGTTGCGACGGGCCTGCTCGCCGTTGCGGGCGCCGGGGATGACGACGCTCACACCCGGCTGCTCCACGATCCAGCGCAGCGTGGCACCCGCCAGCGGGGCGTCGCCGAACACCCGCGCCAGCCGCCGCGCGGCCCGCACGCCCACCTCGAAGGGGACCCCCGCGAACGTCTCGCCCACGTCGAACGCGGAACCGTCGCGGTTGTAGGTGCGGTGGTCGTCGGCGGAGAACGTGGTGCTCTCGTCGTACTTGCCCGACAGCAGCCCCGACGCCAGTGGAACCCGCACCACCACGCCCACCCCGGCCTCCGCGGCGGCGGGCAGGAACTCGGTGACCGGCTTGAGCCGCAACGGGTTCAGGATGATCTGCACGCTCGCCACGTTCGGGCGGGCCACCGCGGCCAGGCCCTCGGCGACGGTCTCCACCGAAACCCCGTACGCGGCGGTGCGGCCCTCGGCCACCAGGGTGTCCAGCGCGTCGAACACCGCGTCGGTGGCGTAGACCTGCGGCGGCGGGCAGTGCAGCTGCACCAGGTCCAGCGTTTCCACGCCGAGGTTCTCGCGGCTGCGGTCGTTCCAGGCGCGGAAGTTCTCCAGCGAGTACGCCTCCGCCACGTGCGGGTCGGCCCGCCGGCCCATCTTCGTGGCCACGGTGATCCCGCTCGCGCCGCTCTCGCGCAGGAACCGCCCCACCAGGCGCTCGCTGCGCCCGTCGCCGTACACGTCGGCGGTGTCCAGGAACGTCACCCCCGCGTCGACGGCCGCGGCCAGCGTGGCCAGCGCGTCGTCCTCGCCGACCGATCCCCAGTCCCCGCCGAGCTGCCAGCAGCCCAGCCCCACGACACCGACCTGCCGGCCGGTCCTGCCCAGCGTCCTCGTCTGCACCCGCCGAACCCTACGCACGCCCCGCCCGGGCCGCAGGGCGGCGCCCGGTCCGCGGGTCAGCCCGCCGAGGCCGTGAACCGCGAGTCGGGGTCCAGCCGGGTGAGCAGCCGTCCGCCCAGCTCGTCCAGCGCCGCGACGTCCTCGTCCCGCAGCACGTCGAGGACCAGGTGCCGCACCGCCTCCACGTGACCGGGCGCCGCGTCGGCGATCTTGCGGCGGCCCTCGTCGGTGAGGACGGCGAACTGCCCGCGGCCGTCGGCGGGATCGGCCTCCCGGCGCACCCAGCCGCGCTCCTCCAGCTTGCGCACCACGTGCGAGACGCGGGGGGCGGAGGAGTTCGTGCGCGCGGCGACCTCGCTCATCCGCAACCGGCCCGACGCCGACTCCGAGAGCATCGCCAGCACCATGTAGCCGGTGAGGGTGAGCTCGGCGTCGCGCTGCAGCTGCGAGTCCAGCGCCGCCGGCAGCAGCGTGATGACCGCCGCCAGCTTCAGCCACGCGCGCCGCTCGTCCGCGTCCAGCCAGCGGGGCTCCGGTGCCGCGTCTCCGTCCACCACGCCATGCTAGGGATCGGTTGCCCGAGCGAGGCGACGCCCGGTGGGCGCCACCGGGCTCAGGCGTGCAGCACGCGGTGGCCGGCGGCGCCCAGGGCCGCCACGACGGGGTCGTGCGGCGGGGCGTCGGTGACGACGCCGGCGACCTCCGCGAGCGGCAGCACGACGTGGGTGGAGGCGGTGCCGACCTTCTCGGAGCTGGCCAGCACGTACGTCTCGGCGGCGCGGGCGGCCAGGGCGCGCTTGAGCGCCGCCTCCTCGGCGTCGCCGGTCGTCAGGCCCGCGTCGGGGTGCACCCCGGTGACGCCGAGGAGGAACACGTCGGCGTGGACGCGGGCGGCCGCCTCGACGGTGGCGGCGCCGCAGGTGACGCCGGAGTGCTTGAACAGCCGCCCGCCGAGGACGAGGACCTCCGCGCGCGGGTGCGTCACGAGCGCGGCGGCCACCACGGGGCTGTGGGTGACGACGGTGACGTCCAGCGCCGGCGGCAGCGCGCGCGCCACGGCGAGCGCGGTGCTGCCGCCGTCGAGCAGGACCGTGCCCCCGGCCGGCAGCAGGCGCACGGCGGCCGCGGCCACGGCCCGCTTGCCGGTGGGGGCCAGGCCCGCGCGCGCGCCGAGGTCGGCGACGGCGGGGGAGGCGGGCAGGGCCCCGCCGTAGACGCGCTGGCACAGCCCGGCGGCGGCCAGCTCGCGCAGGTCGCGGCGGATCGTGTCCTCGGTGGTGCCGAGCTCGGCGGCCACCTCCTTGGCGACCACGCGCCCGTGGGCGCGCAGCCGTTCCAGGAGCTCGTCCCGCCGTTGCGCAGCCAGCACCCGATGCCTCCACAATTCTCCACGGTGTTCCGCGTTCTTGCGTAGTGTGCCGCACGTGACAGGTTCCCCGCTCCCACCCGCCCTCAGCTCCCGCCGACCCGGCGTCGACGTGCCCGACGCGCGCGGCCGCACCGGCCTGGACCGCGCCGGGCGCGACCTCACGGGCAACCCCGGCATCGTCGTGCGCGACGTGGAGGTCCTCGCCGCCGCCTGGCACGTGCTGCGCCGCACCACCTTCGACCACCGCCACCGCGACGGCCGCTGGAGCGTGCAGCAGCGCGAGACGTACGACCGCGGCGACGGCGCCACCGTCCTGCTGCACGACGTCGCCCGCCGCACCGTCCTGCTGACCCGCCAGTTCCGCTACCCCGCCTACGTCAACGGCCACCCCGACGGCCTGCTCGTGGAGACCGCCGCCGGCCTGGTGGAGGACGACGACCCGGCAACCGCGATCCGCCGCGAGGCCGCCGAGGAGCTCGGCGTCGAGGTCGGCGAGCTGGAGCACGTGTTCTCGCTGTGGACCAGCCCCGGCTCGGTCACCGAGCGCCTGCACTGCTACGCCGCGCCCTACACGCAGGCGTCGCGCACCGGCCCCGGCGGCGGGCTGGCCGAGGAGGGCGAGGACATCGAGGCGCTCGAGCTCGACGTCGACGACGCGCTCGCCGCCGTGCGCGACGGGCGCATCGCCGACGCCAAGACCGTCCTGCTGCTGCAGTGGTCGCTCCTGCACGGCCCGTTCGCCCCGGGCGCCCGCACGGGCGGGGAGGCCGCTGGCCGGGCCGACCGCTGAACCCGGCCCCGCTGAACCCGGCCGTCGGCGGTCCCGTTGGAGGGGACAGGACCGCCGACGGACAGGGGAACCCCGTGAGCAGCACCTCGACCACCGCCCACCCGGCCCGCCCGCCCGCGCCCCGGCGCCGCCGGTGGCCGTGGGTCCTGCTCGCCGTCCTCGCCGTCCTGGCCCTGCTCGCCGTGCTCGTCGGCCCCCGCCTCTACGCGCGGGTCCAGGAGGGCCGGGCCGCCGACCCGCTGAGCACCCCCGCCGCCGCCGGGGCCAGCACCCCGACCGACGCCGCCACCGACCCCGCCCTGGAGGGTGCCTGGAGCGTCACGGGCGGCACCGCCGGCTACCGCGTCGACGAGGTCCTCAACGGCCAGGACGTCACCGTCACCGGCCGCACCGAGCAGGTCGGCGGCGACCTCACCGTCACCGGCGGGCAGCTCACCGCCGCCACCGTCACCGTGGACCTCGCCTCGGTCGCCACCGACTCCGCCAACCGCGACGGGCAGTTCCGCCGGCTCCTCGGCGTCGAGGAGGACCCCACCGCCACCTTCACCCTCACCGGCCCCGTCCCGCTGGGCGGCCTCGACGTCGGCGCCGTCCTGTCCGTCACCCTGCCCGGCACCCTGGAGGTCGGCGGGCGCGAGGTCGCGGTCCAGGCCCCCGCCACCGTCGAGCGCACCGCCGCCGACGCCGTCACCGTCACCGGCGCCGTGCCCGTGACCTGGTCCGACCTCGGCGTGCAGGCCCCCGACCTGGGGTTCGTGTCCGTCGAGGACACCGGCACCGTGGAGTTCGCCGTCACCGCCGCCCCCGCCTGAGCCGAACCGCTGCGGGGCGGGCCCGCGGCCCGTAGGTTCTGCTCGTGGGACCTGCGGCGTCGCCGGCGGCGGAGCCTCCCGCGGCGGGCGGCGCCGCGGTCGAGGACGCCGTCCTGCTGCGCGCGCTGCAGGAGGTCTCCGAGGGGGTCATGGTCCTCGACGCCGCCGACTGGCGCGTCGTGCACGTCAACGACGCCGGGGCCGCCGTGCACGGGCTCCGCCCCGCCGACCTGCTGGGGCGGCCGCTCGGCGAGGTCTTCCCGCAGGCGGTCGGCTCGGAGTTCCACCGGCAGCTGCGCCGCACCCGCACCCACGCCGGCACCGTCGACTGGACCGGGCCCGTGCCCGGCAGCCACCTGCACGTGCACGCCCGCGCACGGCGCCTGGACGGCCTCGTGCTGTGCGCCTACCGGGACGTCACCCGTGAGCAGGTCCTGGAGCGCGAGCGCGACGAGCTGACCCGGTCCCTGCGCGAGACCGTCGAGCGCACCACCCGCCTGCTCGCCCTGTCCGAGGCCCTCACCGCCACCACCACCGTCGCCGACGTCGCCCGCGTGGTCGTCGACACCGCCCGCTCCGTGTTCGGCGCCGCCCACGCCGGGCTGTCCGTCGTGGACCACGAGCGCGGCGTCCTGCGCACCCCCTTCCTGGAGGAGCTGGCGCCCGGGGCCGTGGAGCGCTGGGAGGACCTGCCCCTGGACGGACCCGGCCCCGGCACCGCCGCCCTGCGCGAGCTGCGGCCCCGCTTCGAGGACGGCGACGCGCTGCGCGCTCGCTACCCGGAGCTCACCGAGCGCTGGGAGGTCGCCGACGTCAGCTACCTGGCCGCCGTCCCCCTCGTCGCCGCCGGGCGCGGCGTCGGCCTGCTGACCCTGGTGTGGTCGCGCGGCCGGCGCCTGGCCGTGGAGCACCGCGCCCTGCTGGAGGCGTCGGCCTCCTACGCCACCCAGGCGCTGCAGCGGGCGCTGCTGCTGGGCGAGCACACCGAGGTCGCCCGCACCCTGCAGCACGCCATGCTCACCGCGGAGCTGCCCCAGCCCGACGACCTGCACCTCGCCGCCCGCTACCTGCCCGCCCGCGCCGGCGCCCAGGTCGGCGGCGACTGGTACGACGCCGTCGTCCTGCCCAGCGGCTCCACCCTGCTCGTCATCGGCGACGTCACCGGCCACGACGTGGTGGCCGCCGCCGCCATGGGGCAGCTGCGCATCGCGCTGCGCGCCCTGGCCGTGGACCGCGACGACGGCCCGGTCGAGCTGCTGCGCCGGCTGGAGGCCGTCGTGGCCTCCCTCGGCGGCGAGCCCATCGTCGCCAGCTGCCTCGTCGGCCACGTCGAGCAGTCCGCCGCCGACCGCGCGGCCGGCCGCCGCGTCCTGCGCTGGGCCTGGGCCGGGCACCCGCCGCCGCTGCTCGTGCACGCCGACGGCCGCGTGGACGTCCTGGGGCCCGACAGCGACGTCCTGCTGGGGGTGCAGGCGGCCACCGGGCGCAGGGAGCACCTCGCCGACCTGCCCACGGGCAGCACCCTGCTGCTGTACACCGACGGCCTCGTCGAGCGCCGCGACTCCGACCTCGACACCGGCGTGGAGCGGCTGCGCGCCGCGGCCGGCGCCCTCGCCGGCGCCGCCGACGACGCCCTGGGCGCAGCCCTCGACGACCTGCTGGTCGCGGCCGAGCCCGCCGGCGGCGACGACGTGGCCGTCCTCGCGGTCCGCTTCGGCGCCCAGGACTGACGCGCACGCCGCGAGCGCCGCCTACGATCGTCCGTCGTGAGCCAGCAGGAGGAGCAGCAGCCGGTCGTCTTCGAGGGGCGCACGGGCACGGCCCACCCGATCACCACCTACGGCACGCCCGTGCTGCACCGCCGCTGCACCGAGGTCACCGCCTTCGACGACGCCCTCGTCCAGCTCGTCGCCGACATGTTCGCCTCCATGGCCGCCGCCGAGGGCGTGGGCCTGGCCGCCAACCAGATCGGCGTCGACGCGCGCGTCTTCGTCGTCGACTGCCCCGACCAGGACGGCGAGCACGTCGTCGCCCACGTCGTGAACCCCGTCCTGCACCTGCCCACCGGCCGCAAGCGCCGCCTCGACCTCGACGACGAGGGGTGCCTGTCGGTGCCCGGGCAGTACGCCGAGCTGGGCCGCCCGGACCGCTCCGAGGTCACCGGCGTCGACGTCCACGGCGCCCCCGTGCGCATCACGGGCACCGGCCTGCTGGCCCGCTGCCTGCAGCACGAGAGCGACCACCTCGACGGCGTCGTCTACGTCGACCGCCTGCCCGCCGGGCAGCGCGAGGAGATCCTCACCGCCGCCGGGCTGCCGACGCAGGCGCAGCGGTGAGCCGCACCAGCCCCGTCGTCCTGGGCATCGAGTCCAGCTGCGACGAGACCGGCGCCGGCCTGGTCAGCGACGGCGTCCTGCTCGGCGACGCCCTGGCCTCCAGCATGGACGCGCACGCCCGCTACGGCGGCGTCGTGCCCGAGGTCGCCGCCCGCGCCCACCTGGAGGCGATGGTCCCCGTCGTGCGGCAGGCCCTGGACGCCGCCTCGCTGGACCTCGCCGACGTCGACGCCGTCGCCGTCACCGCCGGGCCCGGCCTGTCCACCGCGGTGCAGGTGGGCCTGGCCTCCGCCAAGGCGCTCGCCTTCGCGATCGGCAAGCCGCTGTACGGGGTGCACCACCTCGCCGGGCACGCCGCCGTCGACGTCCTCGAGCACGGCCCGCTGCCGGCCCGCTGCGTCGCGCTCGTCGTCTCCGGCGGGCACACCTCCCTGCTGCTGCTCGGCGACCTGGGCCGCGAGCGCATCGTGCACCTGGGCGACACCACCGACGACGCCGCGGGGGAGGCGTTCGACAAGGTCGCGCGCGTCCTGGGCCTGGGCTACCCGGGCGGCCCCGCGATCGACCGCGCCGCCCGCGACGGCGACCCGCGCGCCATCGCCTTCCCCCGCGCCCTGTCCCGCCCGCAGGACCCCGCCTACGGGTTCTCCTTCTCCGGGCTGAAGACCGCGGTGGCGCGCTGGGTGGAGGCCCGCACCGACGCCGGCGGCGAGGTCCCCGTGGCCGACGTGGCCGCCTCCTTCCAGGAGGCCGTCGCCGACGTCCTGACCCGCAAGGCGGTGGCCGCCTGCCGCGAGCACGGCGTGGACGCGCTGCTGCTGGTCGGCGGGGTCGCCGCCAACACCCGGGTGCGCTCGCTGGCCGAGGAGCGCTGCGCGGCGGCGGGGCTGCAGCTGCGGGTGCCGCCGGTGCGGCTGTGCACCGACAACGGCGCCATGATCGCGGCGGTGGGGGACCTGCTCGTGCGCGCCGGGGCGCCCGCCTCGCCGCTGTCGCTGGCCGCCGACCCGTCGGCGCCGCTGACGGGGGCGCTGCTGGCCGGGCCCTGGGGCTGAGCGGGCACTCAGGGCCCGCCCGGCTCGTTGACGGGCCGTGGCCATCGAATACTCGAAGAAGCGCAACGAGCCGGACCCCGCGCCCTCCGGCGGCACCGGCGGCGGGATCTCCCTCAGCAAGGTGACGCTGACGAAGTCGGCGCCGAAGGTGTCGCTGACGAAGTCCGGCGGCGCCGGCGGCACCGTGAAGGTGCACCTGGCCTGGAACGCCCGCCCCGCGCAGGCGCCCTCCGGCGGGGGCGGCTTCCTGTCCAAGCTCAAGCAGGCCGCGACCGGCGCCTCCGGCGGCATCGACCTCGACCTGGGCGCCCTGTACGAGTTCAGCGACGGCTCCAAGGGCGTCGTGCAGGCCCTGGGCAACGCCTTCCGCGACCGCGGCCCCGGTGAGCCGCTGGTGTGGCTGGACGGCGACGACCGCCGCGGCGGCGGCGGCGAGAACCTCTACGTGGACCTGCGCGACCCGGCCCGGCTGAAGCGGGTGCTGGTGTTCGCGTTCATCTACGAGGGCGTGCCGAACTGGGCCGCCGCAGACGGCGTGGTGACCCTGCACCCGGTCGGCGGCCCCGAGATCGAGGTCCGCCTCGACGAGCACGACGACCGCTCGCCGATGTGCGCGATCGCGCAGATCGTCTCCGACGGGCGCGAGGTCTCCGTGCAGCGCGAGGTCCGCTACGTGCAGGGCGGGCAGCAGGCCCTGGACGAGGCGTACGGCTGGGGCATGCGCTGGCAGACCGGCCGCAAGTGAGCTGAGCGCCCCTGCCGCGGGCCTCAGGCCCGCGGCAGGGGCAGCGTCAGGACGGTCGCGCCGGACTCGTCGACCACCTCGAAGGCCCTCGCGTCCTCGCGCAGCACCGCCGCCTGCATGTCGCACGTCAGCTCCCGCGCGCCGACGCCGAGGAACTCCCCGGCCGGGCTGGTCGAGCCGTCCTCGGTGCGCACCAGCGCCCGGTAGGTGCGCCCCTCCTCGAAGCCGGCCGCCTCGAAGGTCACCTCCACCCCCCACGTGTGCGGCACCACGACCGCCGGCCCCGCGGCGCGCACGCCGTCCACGACCACCGTCAGCGGCAGCCGCTCCACCGCCACCGCGGGCGCCGGGTCCGGGCGCGTCAGCTCGTGCGTCAGACCCGCGGCCAGCACCGCCGCCACCGCTGCGGCGGCCGCCGGCACCAGCACCGCCCGCAGCCGCCCCCGCCGCGCCTCGCGGCGCTCGCGGGCCGCGCGCAGCACCGACTCCTCGCGCACCGCGCCCAGGACCCGCTCGCCCAGCTCCCGCGGCGGTGCCGACGGGCCGGGCAGCCGGGCCGGGTCGACCAGGCGCAGGTCGGCGGCGAGCGGCGCCAGCTCCGCCAGCTCCGCGCGGCAGCCCGCGCAGCCGTCCAGGTGCGCGCGCAGCCGCACGGCGTCCGCCCCCGGCAGCGCACCGAGGGCGTGCAGGCCGAGCATCTCGCGCAGCTCGCGGTGCGCGCCGGCGTCCGTCACGGCTGCACCCCCATCTCGTCCATCGCCACCCGCAGCGCCTTCAGCCCGTAGAACACCCGGCTGCGCACGGTCCCCACCGGGACGCCCAGCTCGGCGGCCACCTCGCCCGGCGGCCGGTCGCGCAGGTACGTCTCCACGATCGCCGTGCGGTGCTCGTCGGACAGCCGGCGCAGCGCCTCCTCCACCACCCACCCGCGCAGCAGCTGCTCGCCGGGGTCCTCCACGGGCTGCCCGGCGCCGTCCCCGGCCGCGTCGGCCACGTCCGCCACGAGCGCACCCTGCCAGGGCCGGGAGCCCGCCGCGCGCACGTGGTCCAGGACGGCGTTGCGGGCGATGGCGAACAGCCACACCCGCAGGCTCGCCAGCGACGGGTCGTAGCGGTCCGCGGCCCGCCAGGCGCGCAGGAACGTCTCCTGCACGACGTCCTGCGCCGCGGCGGCGTCGCCCAGGGAGCGCAGCACGAAGCGGTGCAGCTCGGCGCCGTGCGCCTCGTAGGCGCGCGCCACGTCCGCCTCGTCGTGCAGCCCGCCCGCGGCGGGCGGCACCGCGCGGCGTGCCTGCCGCAGTCCCATCGCGCTCCTCCGTCGTGGTGCCGGTGCGGCACCCGCTCCGTCGTGCCGGGTGCAGCGGCCCGGCGGCCCCCCTCCGGGCCGCCGGACCGCGCTCGGGGTCAGCGCAGCTGCAGCGCCAGGTCGGTCACCGCCGCGCGCAGGTGGCCCGTCGCGGTGGCCTCGCCCGTCAGCAGGGACACCTCGTGCACGACGGTCCGGCCCGCGTGCTCCCCGGTGCCCGGGACGACCGCGTAGCCGGTGGTGCCGGCGATGTCGAACCCGGCGTCGCCGGTCACGTCCACCCCCAGCGCCCCGGTGGCGGCCAGCGTGCCCGCGTTCGCGGGGGACTGCAGCGCCACCCGGTCGGTGGTGCCGTCGAGCACGAACAGCGTCGTCGCGGTGGACTCGTCGAGGTCGTTGTTCGTGTAGGCGGCGGCCACGACGCCGGTGGTGGTGCCCGCGGCCGGTGGGGTGCTCAGCGAGCCGTCCACGACGGTCGCCGCCCCGGGGGTGGCGAACGGCTGGCGCAGGTTCTGCCCGGTGTCGCTGACGACGCGCAGGGCGTTCGCGGCCGGGTTGAAGTCCACGCCGAAGCTGGTCCCCTCGAGGGGCACGCTCAGGCGCAGCACGGGCGTGGCGGTGGCGCGGTGCACGTCCAGGACGTACACGCCGCCGCGGTCCCCGACGCCGTAGACCCGCCGGTCCTGCACGCGCGCGTCGATGCCGACGAGCTCCGTGTCCTCCTGCAGGCCCGTCAGGGCGCCGGTCTCGCGCACCCCGCCGGGGTGGGTGGCCGAGAACGTGACGAGTCGGGTGCCGTCCACCAGCCCGACGGCGCGGAGGTGCCCGCCGTGCGAGCGCTCGGCGGAGCCCGCGTCCGCGGAGGCGGCTGCGGTGGGGGCGAGGACGACGGCTGCGGCTGCTGCGGCCGCGGTGAGAGCGGTACGGGTTCGCACGGTTTCCTCCTGGTCGTCGTGCCCGGCGTCCGTGCCGGGCTCGACGGTGCTTACGCGCCTCGCCCGGCCCGCGTTCACCGTGCGCCCTCCTCCTCCCGCGCGCCCACCGCGGACGGTGGCGGCCGAGGGGCGCGGCGGTGGGTAGCGTGGCGGCTCGTGACGACCGCGGCCCGCGCCGAACCCCGCACCTCCCCGGCCGCACCGGTCGCGATGGTCCTCGGCGCCGCCGCCAGCGTGCAGGTCGGCGCCACCGCCGCCAGCGCCCTGTTCCCCTCCGTCGGCGCCGCCGGCGCCGCCACCCTGCGCCTGCTGCTGGCCGCGCTCGTCATGGCCGTGGCGGTGCGGCCCCGCGCGTGGCGGTGGGACCGCCGGCAGCTGGGCCTGTCCGCGGCCTTCGGCGCCGTGCTGGCCGCGATGAACACCTCCTTCTACGCCGCCATCACCCACATCCCCCTCGGCGTGGCCGTCACCTGCGAGTTCCTCGGGCCCCTGGTGCTGTCCGCGGTGCTCACCCGCCGCCGCCGCGACCTGGTGTGGGTGGCCCTGGCGCTGGCCGGGGTCGTCGCGCTGGGTCTGGGCGGCGACGGCGAGGGCGGGACGCTCGAACCCGCCGGGGTGCTGCTGGCGCTGCTGGCCGGGGCGTTCTGGGCCGGGTACGTCCTGCTCAGCGCCCGCGTCGGCGCGGCCGTGCCCGGGCAGGGCGGCCTGGCCGTCGCCAGCGTCGTGGCCGGCGCGCTCGTCCTGCCGCTGGGCGCCGCCACCGCGGGCACCGACCTGCTGCACCCGCACGTCCTGCTGCTCGGCCTGGCCGCCGCCCTGATGTCCTCGGTGCTGCCGTACTCGCTGGAACTGGTGGCGCTGCGGCGCCTGCCCGAGCGCACCTTCGGGGTGCTGCTCAGCCTGGAACCGGCCATCGCCGCCGTCGTCGGCTGGCTGCTGCTGTCGCAGGCGCTGCCCGCCACTTCCGTGCTCGCCATCGCCGTCGTCGTGGTCGCCAGCGCCGGCGCCACCGCCACCGCCCGCCGTGAACCCGCCCCGGGCGGTGCGCTCGCCGATCCCGGTGTCGCCACGCACCTGCAGGACCGGGACGGTTAACCTCGCACCGCGCCCGCGGACCGGCGGCCGCACCACCGTTTGTCGAGGAGGACGACGATGACCACGACCGAGGGCACACCGCCGGTGCAGACGGTCGCCCCCGACCCGGAGTTCGCCGCCCGGGCCGTCGCCCAGGCCGACCTCTACGAGCGGGCCGCCGCCGACCGCCTCGGCTTCTGGGCCGAGCAGGCCCGCGAGCACGTCACCTGGGACACCGACTTCTCCGAGGTGCTGGACTTCTCGAACGCCCCGTTCGCGAAGTGGTTCGTCGGCGGGGAGCTCAACGTCGCGGTGAACTGCGTGGACCGCCACGTCGCCGCCGGGAACGGCGAGCGCGTCGCGATCCACTTCGAGGGCGAACCCGGCGACACCGCGTCGGTCACCTACGCCCAGCTGCAGGAGCAGGTCTGCCGCGCCGCCAACGCCCTGGCCGCCCTCGGCGTCGGCCCCGGCGACCGCGTCGCGATCTACCTGCCGATGCTCGTGGAGTCCGTCGTCGCGATGCTGGCGTGCGCGCGCCTGGGCGCGGCCCACTCGGTGGTGTTCGGCGGTTTCTCCGCCGACGCGCTGCACTCGCGCATCGTGGACGCCGAGGCGAAGCTCGTCATCACCTGCGACGGCAGCTACCGCCGCGGCAAGCCGACCACCCTCAAGCCCGCCGTGGACGCGGCGCTGGCCAAGGGCGCCCCCAGCGTCACGAACGTGCTCGTCGTCCAGCGCAACGGCGAGGCCGTGGACTGGTCCGAGGGCCGCGACGTGTGGTGGCACGAGGCGCTGGAGGCGGCCTCCCCCGAGCACGAGGCGCAGGCGTTCGACGCCGAGCAGCCGCTGTTCATCCTCTACACCTCCGGCACCACCGGGAAGCCCAAGGGCATCCTGCACACCTCCGGCGGGTACCTGGTGCAGACGGCGTTCACCACCCGCAACGTCTTCGACATCCAGCCCGAGCGGGACGTGTACTGGTGCACCGCCGACGTCGGCTGGGTCACCGGCCACAGCTACGTCGTCTACGGGCCGCTGGCCAACGGCATGACCCAGGTCGTCTACGAGGGAACCCCCGACACCCCCGACAAGGACCGCTGGTGGTCCATCGTCGAGAAGTACGGCGTCACCGTCCTCTACACGGCGCCCACCGCGATCCGCACCTGCATGAAGTGGGGCGAGGAGTTCCCCGCCCGCCACGACCTGAGCAGCCTGCGGGTGCTGGGCAGCGTGGGCGAGAACATCAACCCCGAGGCGTGGAACTGGTACCGGCGCGTCATCGGCTCCGGCCGCACGCCCATCGCCGACACCTGGTGGCAGACCGAGACCGGTGCCCACATGATCGCCCCGCTGCCCGGGGTGACGACCCTCAAGCCCGGCTCCGCGCAGGTCCCGGTCCCCGGGATCGTCGCCGAGGTCGTCGACGACGCCGGCGAGCCCGTCGGGCACGGCCAGGCCGGCTACCTGGTGCTCACCGAGCCGTGGCCGGCGATGCTGCGCGGCATCTGGGGCGACGAGCAGCGGTTCAAGGACACCTACTGGGCGCGCTTCCCCGGCAAGTACTTCGCCGGCGACGGCGCCAAGCGGGACGAGGACGGCGACATCTGGCTGCTCGGGCGCGTCGACGACGTCATGAACGTCTCCGGGCACCGGTTGTCCACCGCGGAGATCGAGTCCGCGCTCGTCTCGCACCCCGACGTCGCCGAGGCCGCCGTCGTCGGCGCCACCGACGAGACCACCGGCCAGGCCGTGGTCGCCTTCGTCATCCTGCGCGGCGGCCACGAGCAGGGCCCGGACACGGTGGCGCAGTTGCGCGAGCACGTCGGCAAGGAGATCGGCCCCATCGCCAAGCCCAGGTCGATCATGGTGGTGGCGGAGCTGCCGAAGACCCGCTCCGGCAAGATCATGCGACGGCTGCTGCGCGACGTCGCCGAGCACCGCCCCACCGGGGACGTCACCACCCTGACCGACTCCTCGGTGATGGACTCCATCCGCTCGGGCATGAGCGCCGGCGACTGACCCGCACAGCACCTCCACCGCACCCGCCCCGGTCCCCGGCCCGGGGCGGGCGCGCGTGCGGCACCCTCGACAGGTGCACCGGACCGCCCCGCGCCCCCGCCGCCCCTCCGCCGACGTCGTCACCGCCGTCGCCACCGCGGGTGCCGCCGCCGGGGCCGTCGTCGTCGCCACCCCGGAGTGGTTCGGGCTGGCCGGCACCCCGCCGTTCGCGTGGGCGGTGCCGTTCCGGGTGCCGCTGGGCCTGGGCCTGGCGGCGCTCGCCGGTGTCGGCGGCCTCGCCGGGCTGCGGTGGCGGCGCGCACTGCCGGCGGCCGCCGCGGTCGCGGTGGTGGCCGCCGCCTCGCTGACCGTCACCGCCCACCGCGGGCTGTCCGCCGGTGAGCTGCCGCCCGCCCTGGACGGCGACGTGACCGTCGTGGCCTCCAACGTGCTGCACGCCCGCGCCGACCGGGACGCGGTGGCCGCGCTCGTGGTGGACGCCGGCGCCCAGGTCGTGTCCCTGCCGGAGGCGACCCGCGCGTACGCCGAGGACGTCGCCGCCAGGGTGGAGGCCGCCTCCGGCAGGGACCTGCAGGTCTTCTTCACCGGGGACCGCGGCGGGCGCGCCGAGGAGGGCACCGCCCTGCTCGTGGGCGCGGAGCTCGGCGAGTACCGGCAGACCGACGACTTCGCCGGCAGCGCCACCGCCGTCACCACGGCCGTGCCGGTCTCCGGGGACGGCCCGCCGCTGGCCGCCGTGCACACCACGGCCCCCGTGCCCGGGAACCTGCGCGAGTGGTCGCGCGAGGTGCCGGCCGTGAGCGAGTGGTGCGCCGCGCACCCGGGCGCGCTGGCCGCCGGGGACTTCAACGCCACAGTGGACCACCCCGGCCTGGGGGCGGAGGGCGGCTGCGTGGACGCCGGCGCCGCCACCGGCACCGGTGCGCGCGGCACGTGGCCCTCCGACGTGCCGGCCGTGCTGGGCGCCACCATCGACCACGCCCTCGCCGACGGTTCCGCGTGGCGGGCGGTGGGCACCAGCGTGCGCGACGTGCCCGGCACCGACCACCGCGCGCTGGTGGCCCGCTGGCGCCCCACCGCGTGAGCGTGACGTCGTGACCGGTGGCGCGTGACGCTGGGTGCCGCGCCGCCCGGGGGCGGTGACACCGGTGCTCCGCGCGGGGGACACCCGCCGCGGCCGGGGGTGATCTCGCCGAGAACGCCCCCCTCGAGGGGGGCATTCCCCTAGGGTCGGGCAACGGCCGCCGCTCGTCCCCCCCGGCGAGCACGGCCTCGGCGTCGCCGTCGGTCCCCCCACCGGCGGCGACGCGCTCCACGCACCCGCGCGCCCGTCCCGCCCGCCCCGTAGGGTTCTCCCGGCACACCGGCACCGCGCGCGGTGGCAGTGAGGAGGACCCATGACAACCACGGACGGCCGCGGGGCCACGGCCGCGTCGACGCTGAAGGCGCCGACCGCCCCCGAGCGCACCGTCGGCCAGCTCGTCGCCGACGCCACCAAGGACGTGTCCGAGCTGGTCCGCTACGAGGTGGCCCTGGCCAAGGCCGAGATCACCGCCGACGTCAAGAACGGCGCCCTGGGCGGCGGCCTGTTCGCGGTGGCGGGCGTCTTCGGCTTCGTCGCGTTCGTCTTCCTGGGCGTCACGGTCGCCTACGCCCTCGTCGAGGGGGCCGGCTGGCCGGTGTGGCTGTCCTTCCTGGTCGTGGCCGCGGTGATGCTGCTGATCGCCGGTGCCCTCGCCGCCGTCGGCTTCGGGCGCCTGAAGAAGGTCGGCCCGCCGCAGCGCACCATCCGCTCCACCAAGGAGACCATCGCCGCCGTCAAGGCCTCGGCGACCGGCAAGCCGGTGGCCAAGACCATCACCGGCTCCTCCGCCGCGCGCCCCAGCATCGGGCACTGACGCGGCCCGCCGTGGCCGCACCCGCCACCGACGTCTCGGCGGTCCTCGTCGAGGGGCCGTGGCGGCACCGCCTCGTCGCGGCCCACGGCGCCCGCTTCCACGTCGCCGAGCTCGGCGAGGGCCCGCTGGTGCTGCTGCTGCACGGCTTCCCGCAGTTCTGGTGGGCGTGGCGGGCCCAGCTCGTCGCGCTCGCCGCGGCCGGGTACCGCGCCGTGGCGATGGACCTGCGCGGCTACGGCGCCAGCGACAAGCCCCCGCGCGGCTACGACACGCCCACCTCGGCGGCCGACGTGGCGGCGCTGGTGCGCGCGCTGGGCGAGCGCGACGCGTTCGTCGTCGGGCACGGCGTCTCCGGGCGCACCGCGTGGGCGCTGCCCTCGCTGCACCCCGAGCAGGTGCGCGGCATCGCCGTCGTCGGGGCCGCGCACCCGCTGCTGTCGCGGCAGGTGCTCCTGGAGCGGGCCCGGCGCGGCGCACCCGCCGGTGCGGGGGCCGGCCTGCGGGCGACGGCCGCGGCCCTGACCCGCCAGCTGCCGGTGCTGCCGGAGCACCGCCTCGTGCACGGCGACGGGGTGGAGCAGGTGCTGCGCGCGCGCTCGGCGCCGGGGTGGCCCGCGCCGCAGGACGTGCAGCGCTACACCGAGGCGATCCGGGTGCCGTTCGTGGCGCACTCGGCGCTGGAGTACCACCGCTGGATCGCGCGTTCGGCGGTGCGCGCGGACGGCAGGCGCCTGGCCGCTGCGCTGCGCGGGGGCGTGCGCGTGCCGGTGCTGCAGGTGCGCGGCGAGCTGGACCCCACGGTGGGCACCGCCGCGCTGGAGGCGGCGGAGCGCTACGCGCACGGCCCGCACCGCCTCGTGCAGGTGCCTGGCGCCGGTCACCACGTGCCCGAGGAGGCGCCGGAGCGCCTCACCGCCGTCCTGGCCGGCTGGCTCGCCCGGTTCTGACCCCTCCCCTCCCGGGCGGAAACCGTTGTTCCCGCCCTCCGAGGGGGTCGTACGGGGGCGGGAACGATGGTTTCCGCCCGCGAGGAGAGGGGCGGATTCACTCGGCGGTGCAGGCCCCGGTCGGCACCTCGGCCCTCGACGAGCCCGCCTCGGCGAGCACCGCGTCCAGCTCCACCGGGGTCAGCGCGTACCCGGTGTAGGGGTCGTCCAGGCTCTTGGCGAAGACCACGCCGGCGACCTGCCCGTCCTCGGTGAGCAGCGGCCCGCCGGAGTTGCCCGGCTGCACCTGCGAGTACACCGAGTACACGCGGCGCACGACCGCGGCCGCGTCGTACACGTCGCGGCCCTGGGCGCTGACCACCTCGCGCACCCGCGCGGTCGCCAGCGTGTACGGGCCGTCCAGGGGGAAGCCGGCGACGACCGCGGCGGCCCCGCGCTCCAGCTCCGGCGAGCGCGGCAGCGCCGGAACGGCCAGCCCCGGCACGTCCAGCACCGCGAGGTCCCGCGCCGGGTCGTAGGCGACCACGGTGGCGGGGTAGCGGCGCCCCGCGCCCTGCGGCTGCACCAGGGGGTCGTCCACCCCGGCGACCACGTGCGCGTTCGTGACGACCCGCGCCGAGCCGTCGAGGCGCTCGGCGACGAAGCCGCTGCCCTCCAGCCCGCGCGAGCAGTCGTCCGCCACCCCGGTGACCTTCACGACGCTGCCCTGCGCGGCCCGCAGGCCCGCCGTGTCCGGGACGGTGGAGGCCGGCGGGTCCACCGGGGTGATCGGCTCGGCGTCCAGCCCGGCGAACACGCGCGGGAAGCCCGTGGTGCGCGCCGCCGACCAGAACCGGCCCACGAGGGCGTCGGCGTCGGCGGGCACCGCGGCGTCCACCGCGCCCACCACCCGCGAGCCGCCCACCGCGGAGACGACCGCCGGCAGCGGGGCGGTGCGTGCCGCCCCGGCCACCACCCACACCACCAGCAGCGTCGCCACGCCCCCCGCGAGCGCGCCCAGCAGGGAGTCCGCCAGCCGCGCCGGCCGCCACCGCACCAGGCGCCGCAACCGCACCGCCAGCGCTCCCAGCAGCAGCCGGCCCACCACGGCCAGGGCGAGCGTGCCCAGCACCACCACCAGCGCCGGGCGCACCCCGGGCGCCCAGTCCCGCACCACGTCCGGCAGCAGGACGATCCCGGCGGCCGCCCCGCCGACCAGCCCCACCAGGCTCGCCAGGCCGACCAGCAGCCCCTCGCGGTACCCGGCCACCAGCTGCACCAGCAGCAGCACGGCGAGCAGCACGTCCAGGACGAGGGAGCCGCTCACGCCCGCGCCCAGCGCAGCGCCTCGTCGAGCGTGAGCTCGGCGGTGCCGGGACCGGCCGTGCCCGCGGGCAGCAGGCCGCCCAGGTCGAGCACGCGCACCAGCACCTCCGCGGTGAATCCCCACACCAGCAGGCCCCGCACGGCGAACGCCGGGCCCGTGTACCCGCCGGGACCGCGCAGGCGGCGCACCGCGACCGGGGCGAGCAGCTCGGCCAGCGGCACCCGCTCCACGCGGGCCACCTCGGCGGCATCGCGCACCCCCACCGGCCCGGGGTCGCGCCAGTGCGCCACCACCGGGGTCACCGCGTGCCGCGAGTGCGCCAGCAGCAGCCGCGGCAGCTCCCCGAGCACGTCCACGCCGGCGGGGTCCAGGCCCGTCTCCTCGGCGGCCTCCCGCAGCGCGGTGCCGGCGGGGGAGGGGTCCGCGGGATCGCTGCGCCCGCCGGGGAAGGCGACCTGCCCGGAGTGCTGGCGCAGGGTGCCGGCGCGCTCGGTGAGCAGCACCTCCGGCCCGGTGGGCCCGTCGGCGAGCAGCACGAGCACGGCGGCGTCGCGGGCGCCGGGTTGCGCCCCGCGCCGGTCCTCGCGCCAGTCCAGGTCGGCCTCGGTGACGGTGGGCAGCCGCTCGGCCAGCGGGCGCAGCCAGCCCGGCAGGACGCCCGCGCCGCTCACGGGGCGACCGGCACGGCCGCCGCACCGGCGGCGCCCGCGTCGCTCACGGGCGCGGCCGGCCCGCGCACCAGCTTCGCCGCGCGCACCGGGTCGGTCTCCCCGGTGCCGTACGACGGGCACAGCCGCGCCACCGGGCAGGCCCCGCACGCCGGCTTGCGGCTGTGGCAGGTGCGCCGCCCGTGGAAGATCACCCGGTGGTTGAACATCGTCCAGTCCTTGCGGGGCAGCAGTTCCGCGAGGTCGGACTCCACCTTCACGGGGTCCTCGTGCCGGGTGAACCCCAGCCGCCGCGACAGGCGCCCCACGTGGGTGTCCACCGTCAGCCCCGGCACGCCGAAGGCGTCGCCCAGGACGACGTTGGCGGTCTTGCGCCCCACGCCCGGCAGCCGCACGAGGTCCTCCCGCCGCCCGGGCACCCGCCCGCCGTGGTCGGCGACCAGCGCGGCGGACAGCCGCAGCAGCGCGTCGGCCTTCGCGCGGAAGAACCCGGTCGGCAGCACGACCGCCTCCAGCTCGGCGCGCTCGGCCCCGGCCAGGTCCGCCGGCTCCGGCCAGCGGGCGAACAGCTCCGGCGTCACCGTGTTCACCCGCGCGTCCGTGCACTGCGCCGACAGCACGGTCGCCACCAGCAGCTGGAAGGGCGTGGTGAAGTCCAGCTCGCAGTGCGCGTCCGGGTAGCGCTCGGCCAGCAGCCGGTGGACCTTGCGGGCGCGGCGGGTGCGGGCCAGCGGGGTCTCCGCCTCCGCGTCGAGGACGGCCCTGGACGTGCTGCTCACACCGTCGAGGTTACGTGCCGGCCCGGACACCGCCCCGGTGCGAGCGGGTGAGGGCGCCGGGCGAGCGGGTGACGCCGCCGCGCTGGCGGGTGACGGCGGCGGGCGGGCGGGTGACGCGCGCGTCCGGACCGTCAAGGCGCGCACCGCCCGGGACGACACGACGCCCATGCCAGGAGCAGACGGGCACCAGCCCGACCCGACCACCGCCAGCACCACCGCGGGCGCCGCCGCGGGCGCGCTGCTGCCCGAGGAGCCCTCCGCCGACGACCTGCCCGGGGCCCTGCACGACCTGCTCGCCGAGGTCGCCGGCGCGGACACCGCACCGCGCGACGCCGGCGCGGTGGACCGCGAGCTGCGCGAGCTGCCGCTGCCGGCCCTGCGCCGGCGCCGCGAGCTGCTGCTGGAGGAGGTCCGACGGGCCGGGCAGTGGACGCGCCTGGTGCGCGCCCGGCGGGACCTGCTCGTCGCCGCGACCGTGGGCACGGACGCGCTGGAGGTTCCCCTCGAGGCCGGCTCGCACGGCGGTCCCCTCGAGGCGCACCTGGCCGCGCAGGCGCCCGCGGCGGGCGGGCCGGCGCTGGGCGACCCCGACCAGCTGCTGCGCGGCCTGGTCCTGCCCGCGGGGCGCGCCGGATCCGGCGGGATCGCCGGTGGGCTGCGCTCCCTGGCGGCCGCCGCCCGCCGCCTGGGAGCCTACGAGGACGCCCTGGAGGCCGAGCTGGAGCTGGTCACCGAGGCCCTGCTGCGCCGCTACCGCGAACTGGTGGCACCGGTGTCCCGCGCGGCGCGCTGACGCGCCCGGCGCGACCGCCCGAGCCGTCGGCGACCTCGTGCGGCAGACTGGGGGACCGTGCGCCCGGCCGGGCGCGCGAGCCGCACAGGGAGGTTCCTCGGTGGAGCACGCGCAGAGCGACGGCGTCGCGGGCGCCGAGAGCCTGGGGGACGTCGTCCGTCGCGCGCCGCTGTTCGCCGCCCTGGACGACGACGCCTCCGCCGAGCTGCTGCAGTCCATGGAGGCCGTGCACCTCGAGCGCGGTGAGCAGGTCTTCGCCGAGGGGGAGCCGGGCGACCGCGTGTACGTGGTGCGCACCGGGAAGATCAAGCTGGTGCGCAGCTGGCCGGACGGGCGCGAGAACCTCCTGGCCGTCATGGGCCCGGGGGAGATGTTCGGGGAGCTGTCCCTCTTCGACCCCGGCCCGCGCACCAGCTCGGCGCGCGCGGTGTCCGAGGCCGACCTCATCGCCCTGCAGCACGACGACATGATGGCCTGGCTGAGCCGCCGCCCCGAGGTCGCCAAGCACCTGCTGCAGGCGCTGGCGCAGCGGCTGCGCCGCACCAACGTCACCCTGGCCGACCTCGTCTTCACCGACGTGCCGGGCCGCGTCGCCAAGGCCCTGCTGGACCTCTCGCGCCGCTTCGGCCGCCCCATCGCGGACGGCCTGCTCGTGGCGCACGACCTCACCCAGGAGGAGCTGGCCCAGCTGGTGGGCGCCTCCCGCGAGACGGTCAACAAGGCGCTGGCGGACTTCGCCTCCCGCGGCTGGCTGCGCCTGGAGGCCCGCGCGGTGGTGCTGCACGACGTCGAGCGGCTCACCCGCCGCGCCCGCTGACCCCACCCGCTCAGCCGGGCAGGTCCACCCCGAGGTGGCGCAGGTGCGCGCGCACCGACAGCAGCGCGGCGTCGGCCAGCGGACCGTCCAGCGGCCCGTGCACGGCCACGGCGACCGCCCCCGCGTCCGCGGCGCCGGACTCCACCGCCGCGCGCACCTGCTCCAGCCGCTGCAGGCGGTGCGAGAGCTGGGCGGTCAGCGCGGCGCGCGCGTCGGTGCGCTCGGGCCCGTGGCCCGGCAGCAGGACGCGCACGCCCTCTTCGGCGTCCAGCGACAGCAGCCGCCGCAGCGAGGCCAGGTGCGCGCCGAGGTCCCCGTCGGCCGCCAGGACGGTGCTGCCGCGGCCCAGCACGGTGTCGCCCGTCAGCAGGGAACCCTCGCCGGCCACCAGCAGCGAGACCGAGTCCGCGGTGTGACCGGGGGTGCGCAGCACCCGCAGCCGGAGCCCCTCCACCTCCAGCACCTCGGCGTCGGCGGCGTCGGCCGCGCGCAGCACCTCCACCGGGCCGGCCTGCGCCGCGAACGCGTCCAGCCCCCCGGCGTGGTCGTCGTGGTGGTGGGTGGTGACGACGAGGGCGCAGCGCAGCCGTCGCCGCGCCAGCTCGTCCAGGACGGCCGCGCGGTGCCCGGCGTCGTCCGGGCCGGGGTCGACGACCACGGCGGTGCGGGCGCCGGGCTCGGCCAGCACCCACGTGGCCGTGCCCTCCAGCGTCATCGGCCCGGGGTTGGGCGCGAGGACCCGGGTGGCCCGGTCGGTCACCGGGCCACCCGTCGCCGCGGCGGTGGCGTCCACGCCCGTGTCAGCCCCGGACCCGCACGGTGACCTCGACCTCCACGGGGGAGTCCAGGGGCAGCACCGCCACGCCCACGGCGCTGCGGGCGTGCCGGCCTGCGTCGCCGAAGACCTCGCCGAGCAGCTCGCTGGCGCCGTTGGCGACGGCGGGCTGCCCGGTGAACGCCGGGTCGCTGGCCACGAACACCACGACCTTCACGACGGCCTCGACCTCGTCCAGGCCCCCGGCGGCGCTCGCGGCGGCGGCGAGCGCGTTCAGCGCCGCCGTGCGGGCGAGCTGCTGGGCGGTCACGGGGTCGACGAGCCCGTCGCCCTGACCGACCTTGCCGGTCGCGGGCAGCTCGCCGCCGGTGAACGGCAGCTGCCCGGACGTGTGCACCAGGTCGCCGGTGCGCACGGCCGGGACGTAGGCGGCCACGGGGGCCGGCACGTCCGGCAGGCTCAGGCCGAGCCCGGCCAGGCGCTCGGTGGGCGTGGTGCTCACGCGCCGGTGGGGCGCTTGAGGTAGGCGACGAGGCCGTTGCCGTCCGGGCCGGTCACCACCTGCACGAGCTCCCAGCCGTCGGAGCCCCACTGGTCGAGGATCTGCTTCGTCGCGTGCACGATGAGCGGGACGGTCGCGTACTCCCAGGTCGTCATGGCCGCCACCGTAGTGGCGCCCGGCCCGGTGCGCGGGTGCGGCCGTCCCGCCCGGCCGGGCTCAGACGGCCTGCAGGACGTCCCCGTCCGCGCCGGCGGGGGCGCTGGTGCCCGAGCCGGTGACGGTGCCGGCGGCGGTGGCCAGGTGCGCGTCGCGCGCCGCCTCCAGCAGCCGCCGCCAGGAGACCACGTTCGGGCGGCGCTTGAGCAGCGCGCGCCGCTCGCGCTCGGTCATCCCGCCCCACACGCCGAACTCGACGCGGCTGTCCAGGGCGTCCGCGAGGCACTCGGTGCGCACCGGGCACCCCCCGCAGATCGCTTTCGCGCGGTTCTGCGCCGAACCCTGCACGAACAGCTCGTCCGCTGCGGCGGACTTGCACGCCCCGCGACCGGCCCACTCCAACGTCCAGACCATCGACGGCCCCTCCCCGTCACGTCCCCCCGCGGACCACCGCGCCGCGGTGGTTCCCCCCGGGGGGGACGACCCTGTGAATCCCCCTGACGCCCCGCGAGGGGGCGTCCCCGCAGCGTAGGGTCGGTGGGGGCAGCTGCGTCAGAGCCATTCGGTACCAGAACCGCTAGTCCGTTGGGGCTAGTCCGGTCCACGGCGCGTGATCGGTGCCCCCCGGCGGGGGGACAGCGCCCCGCGGCGCGGGCCGGGGATCGTGCGCAGCGCCCGTGGAGGTCCTGCGAGTGCCCGGACTCGTCGCCCCCGGCGTCTACCCTGCTGGTATGGCGTCTGGTTCCACGCACCGTCCGGTCTTCCGCCTGCTCGGTGCCTTCACGGCGGTGAGCGCCGCCGCGGGGGTCCTCGCGGCCGGGCTCGTCGTGCCCGCCGTGGCCGCCACCGGCAGCGCCGCCCGGATGGGCGTGGAGGTGTTCAACGACCTGCCCGCCGAGCTGGGCGACCAGAAGCTGTCCGAGGCCACCACGATCCTGTGGGCGGACGCCACGGTCATGGCGCGGGTGTACGACCAGAACCGCTCGGTGGTCTCCTTCGACCAGATCGCCCCGGTGATGCGCGACGCGATCGTCTCCATCGAGGACGAGCGCTTCTACGAGCACGGCGCCGTGGACATCCAGGGCATCGCCCGCGCCCTGGTCTCCAACGCCGGCGGCGGCGGCACGCAGGGCGCCTCCACGCTGACGCAGCAGTACGTGAAGAACGTCCTGGTGGAGCAGGCCGTGGAGGAGGGCGACGCCGAGGCCGCCGCCGCCGCGGTGGACGCCGACGGCGTGGACGGCTACGCCCGCAAGCTGCGCGAGATGAAGCTCGCGGTGGGCGTGGAGAAGGAGATGAGCAAGGACGAGATCCTCGCCGCCTACCTGAACGTCGCGTACTTCTACAACAACGTGTACGGCATCGAGGCCGCCGCGCAGTACTACTTCTCCAAGCCGGCCTCGGAGCTGGCGCTGCACGAGGCGGCCCTGCTGGCCGGCCTGGTGCAGAACCCCGCCGGTTACAACCCGGCGGAGAAGGAGGAGGCGGCCATCGGCCGCCGCAACGTCGTGCTCGGCCAGATGCTCAAGCTCGGCAAGATCGACCAGGCCGCCCACGACGCGGCCGTGGCCGCGCCCCTCGGCCTGGTCCTGCAGCCCTCCCGGCAGGGGTGCCTGGCGGCGGCGTCGGCGGCGTACTTCTGCGACTACGTCACCCACGTCGTCGCGCAGGACCCGGCGTTCGGCGAGACGGTGGAGGAGCGCCAGGAGCTGCTGCGCCGCGGCGGCCTGACCATCAGGACCACCCTGGACCCGACCGTCCAGCGGATCACCCAGGAGGCGGTGAACGCGGGCGTGAACCCCGGGCAGTCGGCGCGCTCGGCGGCCTCCGTGGTGGAGCCGGGCACGGGGAAGATCCTCGCGATGGCGCAGGACACCACCTACTCGGTCGACGAGGACGTCATCGGCCACACCACGCTGAACTACAACGTCAGCAAGGACATGGGTGGCGGCAACGGGTTCCAGCAGGGTTCGACGTTCAAGCCGTTCACGCTGGCCACCTGGCTGAAGGCGGGCCGCTCCCTGGACTCCGTGGTGGCCTCCCCCCGCTCCGGCTCGGACCCGATCAGCGCGTTCACGGCCTGCGGCTCGAAGATCCGCAGCGGCGACACCTACACGTACTACAACTCCGAGAGCAGCAGCTCCGGCTCGATGACGGTGCGCCGCGCCACCTCCCACTCGGTGAACACCGCGTACGTGTCGATGGAGAAGCAGCTCGACATCTGCGACATCGCCGCGACCGCGCAGTCCCTGGGCGTCTACAAGGCGTCCGCCACGAAGAACTTCCTCACCGGCGAGGTGAACCGGAACCTCGACCAGAACCCGTCGATGACGCTGGGCACGAACCTCGTGACCCCGCTGTCGATCGCCGGGGCGTACGCGGCGTTCGCCGCCGAGGGCACGTTCTGCAAGCCCACCGCGATCACCGAGGTGCTGGACACCGAGGGCGAGCCGCTGCCGGTGCCGTCCGCGGACTGCAAGCAGGTGCTGGACCCGAACATCGCCCGCA
Source organism: Kineococcus auxinigenes (assembly GCF_050871525.1). Lineage (NCBI taxonomy): Bacteria > Bacillati > Actinomycetota > Actinomycetes > Kineosporiales > Kineosporiaceae > Kineococcus > Kineococcus auxinigenes. Next base: position 74,738 of record NZ_JBKBCT010000008.1, read on the forward strand.
ACGTCACCGAGGCCCTGGAGGGCGGCTGGCAGAGCGGCACCGCCCGCGGCGTGGAGCGCATCGGCCGCCCGGTGGCCAGCAAGACGGGCACCACGAACGACAGCGCCGACGTCTGGTTCGCCGCCTACACCCCGCAGCTCGCCGCGGCGGTGTGGGTCGGGCACGCCAGCGGCACCGACTCGCTGAACGGCGAGCGCATCAACGGCAAGCGCTACCGCCGCGTGTACGGCGCGACGATCCCCGGCCCGATCTGGGCGAACATCGTCGGTCCGGCCTCCGAGGCGCTGAACCTGCCGGAGGAGGACTTCACCCCCGGCACCAACGAGGGCCTGCGGACGACCACCACCAACGGCCGGGTGCAGGTGCCCAACGTCGTGGGCCGCAGCGTCTCCTCCGCCACCAGGGTCCTGGAGGCCGCCGGGTTCGAGGTCAGCGTGTCCTCGCGGCGGGTGACGTCCAGCTCCATCGACGAGGGCCTGGTGGCGCGGCAGAGCGCCCGCTCGGCCTCGGCGGGCGCGACGATCACCCTGACCCGCAGCGCCGGCGCCCCGGCCCCCGAGCCGGAGCCGGAGGAGACCACCCAGGAGCCCTCGCCCACCTCGCAGGCGCCGGAGCCGTCGGAGAGCACGTCGCCGGCCGCGGCGGCGGTGGAGCTGCCCGAGGGCATCGCCGAGGAGCTGGAGCAGGGCCTGGAGGACCTGCGGGCGGTGCTGCCGACGCCGCAGACCGGTCGCGGCTGACCTCGCGGGAACGGCGGAGGGGGTGGGTCCGGGTGGACCCACCCCCTC
>NZ_JBKBCT010000090.1:0-15352 GCF_050871525.1 Kineococcus auxinigenes
CGGGTGCCGGGCGTCCGGAGCCCGCGCCGAACGCCCGGTGACGTGGTGCACGAACCGCAGCGCGCGGGCGGAGAGCCCGGCACCCGTGCACCCCGCGGACCCGGCACCCCGGGCGACCACCAAGACGCGGGAAACGCGGAAGGCGCGGGAGACGCGGGAGACGCGGAAGACGCGGGAGACGCGGGAGACGCGGAAGACGCGGGAGACGCGGGAGACGCGGAAGACGCGGGAGACGCAGCTCAGGCGATGAGGGGCCGGGCGACGGGCCGCTGGAGGAAGGCGTGCAGCTGCTCCAGGGGCATCGGGCGGCAGTACAGGTGCCCCTGGGCGAGCGGGCACCCCATCTGGCGCAGGATCGCGGCCTGCCCCGGTTCCTCGACGCCCTCGGCGACGATCGAGAGCCCGAGGGCCTGGCCCATCTTGACCATGCCCTCGACGAGGGCGCGGGCGGTGGGCTCGGTGGCGATGTCGCGCACGAAGCTGCGGTCGATCTTGAACGAGGAGAACGGGCGGTGCCGCAGGTAGCCGAGGGAGGAGAACCCGGTGCCGAAGTCGTCGATGGTGAGCAGGGCACCGGTCTCGGCGAGCTCGCGCAGGACCTCGACGGTGTCGTCGTCGATCATGACGTTCTCGGTCATCTCCAGGTGCAGGCGGCTGCCGGCGGCGGCCGCCTGGCGCACGGCCGCGGCGACCCGGGTGGTGAAGTCGGGGTGGCGCAGCTGGACGGGTGAGACGTTGACCATGAGGTCCAGGCGACGGCCGGCGTGGACCGGCATGCCGGCGGCGTCGCGGGCGACGGTGCGCAGGACGGCGTCGCCGATGCCGACGACGGTGCCGGAGCGCTCGGCCAGGCCGATGAACTCCTCCGGCCCGACGAGGGGTTCGACGCCGTCGCCGCGGTCGCGGCGCCAGCGCACCAGGGCCTCCACGGCGACGACCTCGGACGTGGCGAGGTCCACGATCGGCTGGTAGTGCACGACGAACGCGTCGGCGGGGGCCTGCTGGAGGTCCTCGATGACCTGCAGGCGGGCGATCTCCTCCTCCAGCAGCTCGGGGCGGAACTGCACCCAGCGGTTCTTGCCGGCCGCCTTCGCCCGGTACATGGCGGTGTCGGCGTTGCGCAGCAGGGTGCCGACGTCGTCGCCGGGACGGGGCCGGGCGCACCCGATGCTGCCCTGGGCGCGCACGACGTGCCCGCGCATGCGCACCTCGACGCGCAGCGCGGCGAGGACCCGCCGGCACAGGCCCTCGACGTCGGGGCAGCGGGGGGCCAGGACGGCGAACTCGTCGCCGCCGAGGCGGGCGACGGTGCTGCCGCCGCGCAGGGTGTCGCGCAGGCGGGCGCCGACCAGGCGCAGGAGCTCGTCGCCGGCCTCGTGACCGAAGCGGTCGTTGACGCCCTTGAAGCCGTCGAGGTCGAGGTAGAGCACGGCGAGCTCGTCGAGGCGCCCGCCCTCGCGGGCGCGCTCCAGCTCCAGGGCGAGGCGCTCGGAGAACTGCAGGCGGTTGGGCAGGCCGGTGACGACGTCGCGGCGGGCCAGGCCGTGCATCTCCTCGTTGGCGCCGACGCGGAAGAACGCGGCCTCGCCGACGGAGGCGAGGGCCTCCAGGGCCTTCTCGTCGGCCGCGCGCAGGGCGGCGTCGCGGTTGCGGGGCGCGGTGACGTAGAGGATCTGGCCGTCCCCGGCGACGACGGGCACGCCGATCTCGTCCTCGCCGGGCCCGACGGAGCGGACGGTGGCGGCGGGGGTGCCGGCGACCATGCGGGCGTGCTTGGCCAGAGCCCGCGCGAGGTCGGCGCGCCGGCCCAGGGTGTGCAGGGCGGTGGCCGCCTCGAACAGGGCCTCGGTGCGGCGGGCGACGTCGCGGGTGGTGCGCATGGCGCGGGTGGCGATGAGGGTGACGACCATGGGCACGGCGAGCAGGGCCGCGGCCCACGGGCTGAGCTGCTCCTCGACGAGCCCGCCGAGGTACCCGACGGCCCCGACGGCGAGGGCGGCCGCGCCGGCCAGCCAGGTGCCGCCGTCGGAGAGCTCGGCGCGCACCCGGGTGCCCTGCTGCACGGCGACGGAGACGGCGGAGACGAGGAGGTCGACGAGGAAGACGGCGGTGACGGCGGCGGCCACGGCGAGCAGCTCGGACGGCCCGCCGGAGGCGTCGACGGCGTTGCGGCCGGACCCCGCGCCGAACAGGTGCGTGACGCCGATCGCCACGGGCGCGAACAGCACGCCGATGGAGGCGTTGAAGACGCGGCTGACCCAGCTCTTGCGCTGCGTGAGGTTGGTGGGGATCACGCACAGCGCCCAGGCGAGCGTGGCCGTCCACGCGGGGGCGAAGCACAGCAGGAAGACGAGGACGCCCACGTCGAACTGGACCTCGACGCCGGCGTGCCGGGTGTTGACCTGGAAGGGGAAGCGGGTCATCAGCTGCACGAGCGGGAAGCCGATGAGCAGGCACCAGCCGAACCGGTGCAGCTCGGCGGCGTCAGCGGTGCGCGCGAAGGCGACGGCCGCGACCACGACGGTGCAGGCGGCGGCGAGGGTGACGAGGCCGTCGTAGACGACGCTGGCCAGCGGGCGCCGGTCCTGAACAGTGCTGCTCACCGTCATCCCCTCCCCCGGCCCGAGCGGGGCCATCCTGACACTCCGATCACGAGTGGTCACGCTCGATGAGGCGATTCGTCACGGACTTCCCGCGACCGGAGCAGTCACCGGCCCTGGTGCACCACTGATCGGCACTTGGTGTCATCATCTCACTACTCAACGTCGCCTCCTCGCTCGTCGATCCCCGGCGGGGGCGCGGCACGAGCGGCCTACCCTCGGCGGGTGCCCTCCCCGCCGGTGCCCTCCCCCGCGCCGCCCCGGCTGCTGCGGGCGCTGCCCGTGCCCCCCGGGCGGCGCGCGCTCGACCTGCTCCCCGTCCTCGCCGACGCCCTGGCCGGCCGGTCCGCGAGCGCCTGGCACCCGCACGCCGAGGACGCGCCCCCCCACCCCGCGCTGCGCACCGGGGAAGCGCTGGCCCCCGGCGAGGACGACCCCGGCGATCCCACGGCCTTCGTCGTCGCCACCTCCGGCTCCACCGGCACCCCCAAGGGCGCGCTGCTGAGCGCCGGTGCGCTGCGCGCCTCAGCCGACGCCACCGCCCGGCGGCTCGCCGGCCCGGCCGCCGCGGCGGGGCGCGAGCAGTGGGTGCTGGCGCTGCCCGCCCACCACGTCGCCGGCCTGCAGGTCCTGCTGCGCTCGGTGCGCGCCGGCACCGAGCCCGTCGTCGTGGACGGCGCCAGCGGGTTCGACCCGGCCGCCTTCGCCGCGGCCACCGCCGCGACCACCGCCGGGCGGCTGCTGACCTCCCTGGTGCCCACCCAGCTCGTGCGGCTGCTGGACGCCGGCGCAGAGGCCACCGCCGCGCTGACCGCGTTCTCCGCCGTCCTCGTCGGCGCCGCCGCCACCCCCGCCCCGCTGCTGGCGCGCGCCCGCGCCGCCGGCGTGCGCGTGGTCACCACCTACGGGGCGTCCGAGACGTGCGGCGGGTGCGTGTACGACGGCCGTCCCCTGGACGGGGTGGACGCCGCCCTGGAGGAGGACGGCCGCCTGACCCTGACCGGCCCCGTCGTCGCCCGCGGCTACCGCGGCGCGCCCGCCCACCCGTCCTTCCGCACCGGCCCCGGCGGCGCGCGCACCTTCCGCACCGACGACGCCGCCGCGCTGACCCGCGACGCGCACGGCCCCCTCGTGCGCGTCACCGGCCGCCTGGACGACCTCATCACCACCGGCGGCCTGAAGGTCGCCCCGGCGCTCGTGGAGGACGCCCTGGCCGACGCTCCGGGTGTGGCCGAGGTCGTCGTCGTCGGGGTGCCGGACCCCGAGTGGGGCGAGCGGGTGGTCGCCGCGGTCGTGCCGCTGCCGGGAGCGGCCCCCGCGCTGGAGGAGCTGCGGCGGTCGGTGCGCGCGCGCCTCGCCGCGCACGCGGCACCGCGCCAGCTGCTCGTGCTGGACGCCCTGCCGCTGCGCGGGCCCGGCAAACCGGACCGGGCCGCGCTGCGGGCGCTGGCCACCGGCACCGGGCCGCGCTGAGCGGCGCGGGAACCGCACCGCAGGCCCGTTCGTCGTGCCGAGGGGTCCGGCGTCGGAGCCGGACCGGATCGAGGAGGTGTGCGACGGTGCGCAGCGTCCTCCCGGTGCTCCTCGCGCTGGGGCTGACCGTGTACTGCGTCGTGAGCATCGTGCAGGCGGGCGACGGCGAGGTCCGCGCCCTGCCCCGCTGGGGCTGGCTGCTGGCGGTGCTGTTCCTGCCCCTGCTCGGGGCCGTGGCGTACCTGCTCGCCGGCCGGCCCGTCGCGGGCGCGCCCGGGCGCGGCACCCGGCCGGCGCCGCGACCCCGCCCCAAGGGGCCCGACGACGACGAGGACTTCCTGCGCGGTCTCTGAGGGCGGGACCCGTCCGGTGCCGGGGTCGGGTCCGCGTCCGGGTGGCGAGGGGGTGCCGCGTCCGGGCTCTCCGCCCGCGAGCGGGTGCGATCCTCGCCCCAGTGCGCGGGGCGGGCTCCGGACGCCCGGTGACGTGGTGCACGAACCGCAGCGCGCGGGCGGAGAGCCCGGCACCCGCACCCCCGCGGGCCCGGCACCAGGGGTGACGACAGGACCCGCGACGGCAGGAGCCGCGAGCGGTTGGCACCATGGACGGTCGTGCCCGACCCCGCTGAACCCCTGCCGTCCTCCGCCGTGCCGCTGCCGTCCGCGGCCGCGCCCCGCCACCGCCCCACCGCCGGGCAGTGGGTCTCGGCGGCCCGCCCGCGCACGCTGCCGGCGGCCCTGACGCCCGTGCTGGTCGGCACGGGGGCGGCCGCGGCCCTGGGGGCGGTGGCGTGGGTGCCGGCGGTGCTGGCGCTGGTGGTGGCCCTGGCGCTGCAGGTGGGGGTGAACTACGCGAACGACTACTCCGACGGTGTGCGCGGCACGGACGCCGACCGGGTGGGTCCCTTCCGCCTGGTGGGTTCCGGCGCCGCGCACCCGCGCACGGTGCGCGACGCGGCGTTCGCGTGCTTCGCGGTGGCGGCCCTGGCCGGGCTGGCGGTGGCGGCGCTGACGGAGCACTGGTGGCTGCTGCTGGTGGGGGCGGCCTCGGTGGCGGCGGCCTGGTACTACACGGGCGGCAAGCGCCCCTACGGCTACGCCGGGCTGGGCGAGGTGTTCGTCTTCGTCTTCTTCGGGCTGGTGGCGGTGCTGGGCACCACGTACGTGCAGGTGGACCGGGTGGGCGGCGAGGCGGTGGCCGGGGCGTTCTGCGTGGGGTTCCTGGCGTGCGCGATCCTCGTGGCGAACAACCTGCGCGACGTGCCCACCGACGCGGTGGCGGGCAAGCGGACCCTGGCGGTGCGCCTGGGTGAGCACCGCAGCCGCCTGCTGTTCGCCGCGCTGGTGGCCGGGGGGTTCGCGGCGGCGCTGGCGACCGCCCCGTGGCACCCGTGGTCGCTGCTGGTGCTGGTGGCGGTGCCGCTGGCGGTGCGGCCGCTGCGCACGGTCCTGGGCGGCGCCTCCGGGCGCGACCTGATCCCGGTGCTGAAGGACACGGGCCTGCTGGAGCTGGCCGCCGGGGCGCTGCTGGCGCTCGGTCTCGCGCTCTGAGCGCACGTCTGCGAGGGTGCGCGGCATGGGTGCTGTGGACGTGCAGGCGGACGGGGAGCACCGCTACGCGGCGACGCTCACCACGGCGGGGGGCACGTCCTCCTCGCACGTGGTGACGTGCGACGAGGAGGTGCTGGCGAAGGTGGGGGCGACGACGGCGGACGAGCCGGTGCTGGTGCGCCGCGTGCTGGAGGTGCTGGTGCGCTCGGCCGACGAGGCCGAGGCGGCCGGTCGGGCGGCGGCGGTGCCGGAGGTGGTGGACCTGCGCGAGCTGGACCGCCAGGTGCCCGACCTGCTGCCGAACCTCCCCCTGCGCTGACCCTCCCCCGCACGCCCCTCTCCGCGGTGATCTTGCGCGGTTGAGTGCTCAACCTTGCAAGATCACCGCGGTGGTCGGGGGGTCAGCGGGGGTCGTCCTCCGCGGCGTTGTCGGTCTCCACCCCGCGGGCGAAGCGGGACTTGTCGAAGCGGGCCTTCGCCCGGGCGGACGTCGCGCCCGGCTGCCCCGCCTGCAGGCGCCCCTCGACGCGCTGCTGCAGGCGGGCGGCCATCTCCTCGCGCTGGCGGCGCAGCAGCACCAGCGAGAGCAGCACCGAGAGCACGGCGGCGACCGCCAGGGCCAGCCAGCCCCGCGCCCCGAGGGCGCTCAGGACCACCAGGCACAGGACGAACAGACCCAGCCGCAGGACCGTGTACTTCAGCGTCGCGCCCACGTCACACCCCCGCGTACGAGTGCAGGCCCGGGAAGAAGATGTTCACCACGAGGTAGTTGAACAGCATGCAGGCGAAGCCGAGCACGGACAGCCACGCGGCGCGGCGCCCGTCCCAGCCGCGCGTGGCGCGCGCGTGCAGGTAGCAGGCGTAGACGACCCAGATGACGAACGTCCACACCTCCTTGGAGTCCCAGTTCCAGTAGCGGTTCCAGGCCACCTGCGCCCACACCGCGCCGGCGATGAGGGTGAACGTCCACATGACGAAGGCCACCGCGTTGAGCCGGAACGCGGTGCGCTCCAGCTCCAGAGCGCCGGGCAGGGCGTCCATGAAGACCCCGCCGGGGTTCTTGCCGGCGGCCCGCACCCGGTCGCGCTTCTCCTGGGTCAGCTGCAGCACGGTCGCGGAGAAGCCCAGGGTGGACAGGGCGGTGGCGAGGATCGCCACGAACACGTGGATGATCAGCCAGTAGCTGTCCAGGGCCGGCACGAGCTGGGACGCCTCGACGTAGAAGCTGCGCAGCGCGATGCCCAGGGTGGCCAGGACCGGACCGGCGACGAAGGTGCCGAGGTAGCGGGCGTCGCGCCCGCCGCCGAGCCCGGCGCGGTGCGCGCGCACCACGGCCACGAGGTACCCGAGCGACACCACCAGGGAGCCGGTGAGGGCGAACTCGAACATGTTGCCCCACGGCACCCGGTGCACCGAGACCGCGCGGGCCACGACCGAGCCCAGGTGCAGCAGCGTCGCGGCGGCGAACAGCGAGGTGCCCACGGCGGCGGCGCGGCTGCGCCGGCGCGCCGGCGCGGCCGGTTCGGTCAGCACGGTGCCCGCCTCGCCGCCGGCGGCGCGCGCGGCCTCGGCGCGGCGGCCCTGCCGGGCCTCACGGGCCTTGATCTCCTTGCCGCCCTCGGCGAGGTCGGCCGCGTAGGCGATGAAGGACCCCAGGTAGGCCGTCATCGCCGCGTACATCAGCAGGTTGCCGACCTCCGCGACGCTCTGGTCGACGGTCATCGTCCCTCCTCCGCGCGGGACCCGGCCCGCGCCTCGCGCTCGTCGCGATCGTCGTCGCGCTGGTGCTCGTGCCCATCGTCGCCCACCCGGCCGGGTGGCGGTGACGCGCCGGGGCCCCCGAGCGCCGCGCGCAGCCGCTGCAGGGCCCCGTCCACCTCGAACGCCAGGCCGGCGTCGTTGCCGCGGGCCAGGCCGGCGACCTCCACGGCGCTGCCCGCGCCGCCGGGGGCGGGGCGCACCCGCACCCACAGGCGCCGGCGCGGCAGGAACAGCGAGAGCACCAGGCCGGTCGTGCCCAGCAGCGAGAACACCAGCGCCGCGCTCTGCCCGGGGGTGGAGCGCACGTCGAAGGAGGCGTAGCGCTGCACGCCCTCGAAGGAGACCGTGCCCAGCCCGTCGGGCAGCTCCACGGTCTCGCCGGGTCGCAGCTGGATGGCGAAGGGGCGGCCGTCCTCGTCCAGGACCTGGGTCAGGCCCTCGTCGGCGAGCTCGTAGACGTTCTGCGCCGCGCCGTCGTCCAGGCCGAGGTCGCCGGTGAAGGCCTGCATGACGAGCACCGGGTTGGCCAGGTCCGGGAAGCCGGAGACCGGCGAGCCGGCCGCGTCGACGGTGGCGGAGGGCAGGAACACCCCGGACAGGCCGATCTGCACGGGGTCCCCGGCGGCGTCGACGGCGTCGGGGACCTTCACCACGCCGGTGGAGTCGTAGTTGCCGGTCTGCGGCAGGAACGGCGTCGCCCCGTCCTGCACGACGTCGCCCTGCCCGTCGCGCACGACGATGACGGGGGCGTACCCGTTGCCGGACAGGGAGATCTGGGTGCCGCCGACCTTGGCGGGGTGGTTGACCCGGATGGTCTCCTCGCGCGGCTGCTCGCCGGGCGCGTCGGTGATGGTCACGTTCGCGGCGAAGCGGCGCGGCTCGCCGATCTGGGAGGTCTGCTGCGCCTCGAAGGCGACGTCCATGGAGTCCAGCTCCAGGGTGAACGGCGGCACGTCGCCCACGTCCGCCCCGACGCCGCTGGTGAAGCTGTCGAAGGTGGTGCCGACCATCGTGCCGCCCTCCACGACGAGGCGCTGGCCGGAGTAGGAGAACAGGGAGCTGGACGCCACGGCGAACAGCAGCCCCAGCAGGGACAGGTGGAACAGCAGGTTGCCGGTCTCGCGGTGGTGGCCGCGCTCGGCGGCCACGGACCCGCCGCCCCCGTCGGGGCGGACCTCGACGCGGCCGCGCAGCACCGAGCGGGCCGCGGCCAGCACCTCGGCGGGCGGTGCGTCCAGGGCGGCGGCGCGGTGCTCGGGCAGCCGGTCCAGGCGCGCGGGGGTGCGCGGCGGCTTCGAGCGCAGCGCCCGGGCGTGCACGCCCACGCGCGGCACCACGCACCCGATGAGGGAGATGAACAGCAGCAGGTAGATCGCGGAGAACCAGACCGAGGAGTACACGTGGAAGCCCTGCAGGCGCTCCACCCACGGCCCGGCGGTGGGGTGCTCGGCCATCCACTGCGCCACGCCCGCGGGGTCGCTGTTCTGCTGCGGGAACGTCGAGCCGGGAACGGCGGCGACGGCCAGCAGCATCAGCAGGAACAGCGCGGTGCGCATGCTCGTCAGCTGCCGCCAGCAGTAGCGGGCGAACTCCCGCGGGGCCAGCGGCGCCGCCTGCGGGGCCGGCGCCCGGCCCCGGCGAACGCGGGGGGCGGGTGCGGCGGGCTGCCGGGCGTCGCGGTACTCGTCGCGCAGGTCGTCCAGGTGGGTCTCGTCCGTGCCGGCCATGAGCCTCAGATCACCGTCTCGAAGTTCCCGATGGGCCCGCGCAGCCAGCCCAGGATCGCGTTGAAACCGTCGGTGACGAGCAGCAGCCCCACCACGACGAGCAGCACCCCGCCGAAGACGTTGACGGCGCGGGTGTGCCGGCGCAGCACGCCGAGGGTGCGCATCCCCCGCTCGTAGCCCAGGGCGACGAGGACGAACGGCAGGCCCAGGCCCAGGCAGTACGCGACGGCCAGGCCGGTGGCGCGCCCGCCGCTGCCGCTCTGCCAGCCGAGGGCGGTGATCGCTGCGAAGATCGGGCCGATGCAGGGCGTCCAGCCGAGGCTGAACACGACCCCCAGCAGCGGGGCACCCAGCAGCCCGGCGCGGGGCCGCCAGCGCACCTTCACCTCGCGCTGCGCCCACAGCGGCGCGGCGATCACCAGGGCCCCGAGGGCGACGACGAGCACGCCGAGCACGCGCTGCAGCTCGGGGCGGTACTGCACCAGGGCGTCCCCGAGGCTGCCGACGGTGAAGTTCACCAGGACGAACACCACCGAGAACCCCAGGACGAACAGCACGGAACCGGCCAGCATCCGCCCGCGCCGCTGCCGGGCGGGGTCCTCGCCGGTCAGGCCGGTGACGTAGCCGAGGAAGCCCGGCACCAGCGGCAGCACGCACGGCGACAGGAACGAGACCAGCCCGGCGAGCACCGCCAGCGGCACCGCCAGCAGCAGCGGGCCGGCCGCGACGGTCTGCTGCAGCCCACCCGTCACGCCGGCGCCGCCGTGGCCGGGTCGGTGGCAGTGGCCGGGTCGGTGGCCTCCGGTGCGGGGGCGGCGCCGGCGTCGTCGAGCAGCCCGGCCAGCGTCGAGGCCCGCGCCGGACCGGACACGCGGGCCGCGACCCGGCCCTCGGCGTCGAGCACGATCGTGGTGGGCGTGGCCTGCGGGGCGACGCCGCGCAGCGCGAGCATCGCCTCGCCGGAGCCGGCGTCGAGCACGCTGGGGTAGGTGACGGAGTGGCTGCGGTTGAAGGACTCCGCGATCGCGGCGGTGTCGTAGGTGTTGATGCCGACGAACTGCACGCCGCGGTCGGAGTACTCCTCCCACACCTGCTGCAGGTCGTCGGCCTCCTCGCGGCACGGGCCGCAGGCGGCGAACCAGGTGTTCAGCAGCACGACCCGGCCGCGCAGGTCCGCCAGGTCGATCGTCCCGCCGTCGATCGTCTCGCCGGTGAAGGTGATCGGCTCGCCGCGCTCGGCGGGCGGGGTCTGCACGACGGTGCCGTCGCCGGCGATGTAGTTCTGCCCCTGCGCGTCGGGCAGGCCGTCGCCGCCGCCGCCGCAACCGGCCAGGACGGCGGCGGCCAGCAGCGCACCGGCCAGCGCCGGGCGGCGGGTGCGGGGCGGGCGCATCAGGCGCCCGGCACGGGGTCGGCGCCCACGAGGAGGTCGGCGCACGGCTCGGTGTACGTCACCGACACCAGGCGGCGGCCGGAGAACTCCAGCGACGTGACCGACGCCAGTGCGCACTGCCGCTTGCGCGGGTCGTGCCACAGGGGGCGGTGCTCGGCGCGCAGGCGCGTCACCCACACCGGGAGCTGGTGGCTGACCAGGACGGACTCGCGGCCGGGGAAGGCGTCGCGCGCGTCGCGCACGGTGGCGACCATGCGGGCGGCCTGCTGCTCGTACGGCTCCCCCCAGCTGGGGCGCAACGGGTTCCACAGCCGCGGCCACACCCGCGGGTCGCGCACCGAGCCGGCGCCGGAGGTGACGTGGAACCCCTCGAAGCTGTTGCCGGCCTCGATGATGCGCTCCTCGGTGCCCAGCGGCAGGCCGAGGGCCTCGGCGATGGGGGTGGCCGTCTCCTGGGCGCGCTGCAGGGGCGAGGCGGTCACGGACGCGACGTCGCGGGTGGAGAAGTGCAGGCCGAGCCGGGCCCCCATCGCCTGCCCGCGCTCGGAGAGCCGGTACCCGGGCAGCCGCCCGTACAGGACGCGCTCGGGGTTGTGGACCTCGCCGTGGCGCACCAGGTGCACCACGGTGCTCGGCGCGCCCGCGCGCTCCCCGGCGCGCGGCTCGGCGCCGGGGGCGGTGCGCGGGCCGGGCTCCACCCCGGAACCGGTGACGGGCACGCTCACAGCGACCCCGCCCCCTCGGCGGCCGCGCGCGCCGCGTGCGGCAGGGCGTCCAGGACGCGTCCGAGCGCCTCGTCGTCGTGGGCGGCGGACAGGAACCACGCCTCGAACGCGCTGGGCGGCAGGTGCACGCCGCGCGAGAGCATCGCGTGGAAGAACGCGCGGAACGCGCCGAGGTCCTGCTGCTTGGCCTCGTCGTAGTCGCGCACCTGCTCGCGCTCGGTGAAGAAGACGCTGAACATGCTGCCGGCGGTGTTCACCACGTGCGGCACGCCCGCGGCGCTGAGCGCCTCGCTCGCGGCCTCGCGCACGGTGCGGGCGCTGCGCTCCACGGCGGCGTACACCTCGTCGGTGCAGCCGCGCAGCGTGGCCAGGCCGGCGGCGGTGGCGACGGGGTTCCCGGACAGGGTGCCCGCCTGGTAGACGGGGCCCGCGGGGGCCAGGTGCGCCATGACGTCGGCGCGCCCGCCGAACGCGGCGGCCGGGAAGCCGCCGCCCATGACCTTGCCGAAGGTCAGCAGGTCGGGGGCGTGCTCGGGGCCGAGGCCCTCGAAGCCGTACCAGCCGGCGCGGCTGACGCGGAAGCCGGTCATGACCTCGTCGGAGACCAGCAGGGCGCCGTGCTCGCGGGTCAGGCGGCGCAGCTCGGCGGTGAAGCCGGGTGCGGGCGGGACCACGCCCATGTTCCCGGCGGCGGCCTCGGTGATGACGCAGGCGATGCGCTCGCCGTGCTGCGCGAAGACGTCCGCGAGGGCCTGCGGGTCGTTGTAGGGCACGACGAGCGTGTCGGCGGCCGAGGCGCCGGTCACGCCGGGGGTGTCCGGCAGCGCGAACGTCGCCAGGCCGGAGCCGGCGGAGGCCAGCAGGGCGTCGACGTGGCCGTGGTAGTGGCCGGCGAACTTCACCACGACGGGGCGGCCGGTGAATCCGCGCGCCAGGCGGATCGCGCTCATCGTGGCCTCGGTGCCGGAGTTGACCAGGCGCACCTGCTCGACGGGCTCGACGCGGGCGACGATCTCCTCGGCGAGCTCCACCTCCCGCTCGGTGGGGGTGCCGAAGCTGAACCCCTGCTCGGCGGCGGCGCGCACGGCGGCCAGCACGTCGGGGTGGGCGTGACCGAGGATCATCGGCCCCCAGGAGCAGATGAGGTCCACGAGCTCGGTGCCGTCGGCGTCGCGCAGGTAAGGCCCGCGCGCGGAGGCGGTGAACCGGGGGGTGCCGCCCACGGCGCGGAAGGCGCGCACGGGCGAGTTCACGCCGCCGGGGATCACGGTGCTCGCCCGCGCGAACAGGGCGGCGGAGGCCGGGGCGTCAGCGGCTCGGTCGGGGCTCGCCGGGGGGTGCGTCGACGCGGTCACGGGCTCCAGTGTCGCAAGCTCCGCGGGGTGCGCCCGCCGCAGGGGTGTCTACGACGCTGCGTCGTGATGAAGTTCACGGAGGACGTCGCCGGAGCGCCGCACCGCCGGTGCGCAGGCGCTGCGGGCAGCACCCACGGGCACCGGCCAGGAGGCGTCCAGCTCGCACTCGGCGGCCGCCCGGGGCCGGGCCAGCAGGTAGCCCTGCGCGTAGCGGGCGCCGAGGGCCGCCACGTGCCCGAGCTGCCCGGCGTGCTCCACGCCCTCCACGACGACCTCGCACCCCAGCTCGTGCGCGAGGTCGACGGAGGCGGCGGTGATGGTGCCGCTGCGTGCCGAGGCGCCCAGGGAGGCGGTGAAGCAGCGGTCCACCTTCACCTCGTCCACCGGGAAGTCGCGCAGGTACGCCAGGGACGAGTAGCCGGTGCCGAAGTCGTCCAGCGCCAGGCGCGCGCCGGCCTCCCGCAGCCGACGCAGCGCGGGCTGCACGTCCGCGCCGTGCACCAGCGCCGTCTCGGTCAGCTCCAGCGTCAGCGCGGGGGCGGGCAGCCCCGCCTCGTCCAGGGCGCGCAGCACGGTGCCCACGACGCCGGGCTCGGCGAGCTGCCGCCCGGAGACGTTCACCGCCAGGCGCAGCCCCGCGGTGGCCGGCCCGGTGGCCCGCCAGGCGGCCACCTGGCGGCACGCCTCGGTCAGCACGTGCCGGCCCAGCGCGACCACGAGGCCGCTGGTCTCGGCGACCGGCACGAACCGCCCCGGGGGCAGCAGCCCCTGCTCGGGGTGCTCCCAGCGCACCAGGGCCTCCACGGCGGCCACCCGGCCGGTGCGCAGGTCCACGACCGGCTGGTAGTGCACGCGCAGCTCGCCGTCGTCGACGGCCCGGCGCAGCCGCAGGCTCTCGGACAGCACGTCGCGCCCGGCCAGGCCGGCGCCCGCGTCGTGGCGGTGCAGCTCCAGCAGGCCCGCGGCCGCGCGCGCCAGCTGCTCCAGCAGCGCCACGTCGCCGTCGGTGAAGCCCCGGGGGCGCACGTCCAGGACGCACAGCGTCCCCAGCGGCAGCCCGTCGCGGCCGAACACCGGCACCCCGGCGTAGGCGCGCAGGTGGTGCTCGCCGGTGACGAGGGGGTGGTCGGCGAAGCGGGGGTCGGCGCAGGTGTCGGCCACCACGACGGGCCGGGCGTCGTGGACCGTGTGCGTGCACATCGACAGGTGCCGCGGCACGACCTCCACCGGCACGCCGACGCGCGCGAGGAAGTGCTGCTCGCCGGCGCCCATCAGGCCCAGGCCCGCCAGCGGTGCACCGAGGGCGCGGGCCGCGGCCTCGACCAGCGCCTGCAGCGCGGGGTCGTCGACGGCGTCCGCGGCGCGGTAGCTGGCCACCGAGGCCAGCCGGTCGCTCTCGTGGCGGTGCAGCGGGGCGATGGGCACGAGGGGGTTGTCGGGCGGCGCGTCCGCGGCCTCCACCTCCCGGGCGAGCCTTCACCCGGCTGCAGCCGTTGATCACGCAGCGTCACCAAACCGCGGGACCTCCGTCCTGGTCGAGCAGGACCGGAACGGGTAGGTGAGGGGGTGGGGGCGGGACGGCCCCGACCCCGGAGAGGGAGGCACGACGTGCGAGCGCTGCAGTACCGCGAGATCGGGCGGGCACCGGAGGTCGTGGAGGTGCCGACCCCCGAACCCGGCCCCGGGCAGGTCCTGCTGGAGGTGACGGCGGCGGGCGTGTGCCACTCCGACGCCTTCGTCATGGGGCTGCCCGAGGAGCAGTACACCTACGGCCTGCCGTTGACCCTGGGGCACGAGGGCGCCGGGCGGGTCGCCGCCGTGGGCGCCGGCGTGGAGGGGCTGGAGATCGGCACGAACGTGATCGTGTACGGGCCGTGGGGGTGCGGCACCTGCCGCACGTGCGTGCAGGGGAAGGAGAACTACTGCCCGCGGGCGGCGGAGCTGGGCATCGTCCCGCCGGGCCTGGGGGCTCCCGGCGCGATCGCCGAGCACCTGCTGGTGGACTCCCCGCGCCACCTGGTGCCCATCGGCGACCTGGACCCGGCGAAGACCGTGCCGCTGACCGACGCCGGGCTCACCCCGTACCACGCGGTCAAGCGGTCCCTGGGCAAGCTGGTGCCGGGCTCGACGGCCGTCGTCATCGGCGCCGGCGGCCTGGGGCACGTCGGCATCCAGCTGCTCAAGCACCTGTCCCCCGCCCGCGTCGTCGCGCTGGACGTCAGCGAGCAGAAGCTGGCGCTGGCCCGCTCGGTCGGCGCCGACGACGTGCTGACCTCGGACGGGTCCGCGGCGCAGGCGGTGCGGGAGCTGACCGGCGGGCGCGGCGCCGAACTGGTCCTGGACTTCGTGGGCGCCCAGCCGACGATCGACACGGCGATCGCGGCCGCGGCCGTGGAGGGCGACGTGACGATCGTCGGCATCGGCGGGGGCGCGGCGAGCGTCGGGTTCTTCCGCACGCCGTTCGCGACCGCCGTCAGCGCCCCGTACTGGGGGTCGCTGCCGGAGCTGCACGAGCTGGTGGCGCTGGCGCACCGCGGGGTGCTGGACGTGCACACGCAGGAGTTCTCGCTGAGCGACGCCCCGGAGGCGTACGAGGCGCTGCACGCCGGCACCCTCGACGGGCGCGCCGTCATCGTCCCCTCCCTGGGCTGACCCCTCCCCCACCCACCCCACCCCCTTGGGGGGGGGGGTGGGGGGGGGGGGGGGGGGGGGGGGGGCGGGGGGGGGGGGGGGGGGGGGGGGGGGGGGGGGGGGGGGGGGGGGGGGGG
>NZ_JBKBCT010000091.1:0-14828 GCF_050871525.1 Kineococcus auxinigenes
GTCGAGCGGCTCGTGGTGGAGCGCGAGCCGCTCGACGCGGCCGGGGACGGCGCGCAGGGGGATGAGCCGGCGGGTGCCGCACCGGTGGAACCGCTGGTGATCGTGCTGCACGAGGAGGTTCCCGTCGTCTCCGTGCGCGTGGAGCCGACCGAGGTGGTGCGCGTGGGCGTCCGTCAGGTGAGGGGCGAGGAGGCCGTGCGCGCCGAGCTGCGCACCGAGCACGTCGAGGTCGTCACCGAACCCGTCGCCGAGCACACCCGTTCCTGAGGGCACCACCACCGCCCCCACGGTGCCGGTGAGCCGCGGTACCGGTCAGCAGAACGGGGAAGCGGGAGGGCATGGCTGAGGACCCGGCTGTCAGCGACGCGCAGGTGACGCGGGCGTTGAGCGTGTACGCCGCGATGGTGGACCACGTCTTGAGGGACCCGGGCCGCTGGCTCGGCCTGGACGAGGACCCGCCACCCACGGCCCCGTTCCCGGCGCGGGCCCTGGACGCCCTGCGCGACCGGGCTCTGGGGGAGGTCACCCCGGCGTCGCCGCAGTGGGCCGAGCAGCCCCTCCCCCGGCGCGTGGACTGGTGGGTGACCCGGATCGGGATCAGCGCCGGTCTGGCAGCGGCCACGCCCCGCTTCGCCGGGGCCCTGGCCGACCGGGTGCCGCTGCAGGCGGCCCTGGGGGCGTCCGCGGCCGGGTTGGCGGTGTGCGCCACCGCTCGGGAGCACGGCCGGACCACCCCTGCGGAGTGGGTGCCGCTGCTCGCGGAGGTGCTCTTCGACCGCGACCTGCAGCCCGCCGCAGCGCCGCTGCCCACCTCCGAGGAGGCCGAGCACCGCCTGGACGCCGACGACACCGGTGGCGGGGGCGGTGCGGGCGAGGAGGACGGTGGTGACGGCGGTGGTCGTGCCGCCACGCCGGGGCGCGGTGCTCAACGGGCCGTTCGCACCGTCTGGCACCTGGCCCGCGCCTTCTTCGAGGTGCAGCGGCTCCTCGAGGAGCGACCTCGCGGGGGTCTGCTCACCCGGGCGATCGGCAAGCTGCCGGTCGTCGGTGTCGCCGGCGGCTGGCTGGACGAACGGGCCGGCATCCGCGAGGCGGCTCGCCGCACCGCCGAGCTCATCCCCTGACGCCGCACGGCGGTGCCCTGGTCAGACGCGGTCGGTCACGCGGGGGACCTCGTTGCGCGGCGGGACCCCGGGGCCGGTGGTCGCTCCGCCGCTGAACGCCGCGACCCGTCCCCCGCCGCCGCTCTTGGCGGCGTACATGGCGGTGTCGGCCCGGTGCAGGAGCTCCTCGGTGTCCAGCGCTCCGGTGGTGTGCGCCAGCCCCACGCTGGCGCCCACCCGGGCCGGTCCCGCCGCCAGGCGCACCGGCGCTGAGACCAGCTCCACGATCCGCCGGCTCACCGCCGCGGCTCGGTCGGCGCTCGCACCCCGCAGCAGGACGGCGAACTCGTCGCCCCCCAGCCGCGCGCACACGTCCCCCGGGCGGGTCACCTCGCGCAGCCGGCCGGCCACGTGCTGCAGCAGCTCGTCCCCCGCGGCGTGCCCCAACCCGTCGTTGACGGCCTTGAAGTCGTCGAGGTCCACGAACAGCACCGCGCGGTCCTCGTCCCCACCGGCCGACCTGGTCAGCTCGTCCTCGAAGCACGCCCGGTTCGCCAGGCCGGTCAGCGCGTCGGTGCGCGCCTGTGCGCTCAGCAGCTCGTGCACCCGGGCGTTGCGAGTGGCCAGCGCGACCTGGTTGGCCAGCGACAGGTAGGACACGACGACCTCCGGCTCCAGCCGGTCCCGGGCTCCGACGAGCACCGACACGCCCTCCACCTCAGGCAGGTCCAGGCAGACCCAGCGGCAGGGCTCGCCGGCCGCGGCGTCGAGCTCCGCGGTGCGCAGCACCGGCACGGCGGAACCGGGGCCGGCGCAGGCGGGCACCACGGCGGCCGGCAGGTCCCCGGGGGCGCGCTCGAAGGCACCGGCCAGGCCGACGACCACGGCGCGACCGCCGTGCGCCCGCACCGCCAGGGACCGCAGGCCCGGTGTCGCCGTGCACATCGCCCGGCTGCCCGTCAGGGCCAGCTCGGCGATGCGGGCGTGGTCGGTCGTCGCGAGCAGCTGCGTGCCGAGGCCCACGAGCAGCGCGTCGCGCTGCGCGGCCCGCTCGCGGGCGAACATCCCGACGGCCAGCACGCGGACCACGGCGAACGTCAGCAGCATGACGGGGGCGGTGCCGAGCACGGGCGCCGCGTGGACCGTGGGCTCGTGGCCGGGGACGAGCCCCCACAGGGGCAGCGCGGCGGCGACCGCCGCGGCGTACGCCGCGGAGCGCACCACCCCGCGCCGGGTGGAGCCGTGGACGGCGTGGAACCACAACGAGCAGAAGGTGACGCTGAAGACCATCGCGGGCGCCGGGCAGCTCAGCGTGAAGGCGGTGATGGCGACGCAGTCGGCGGCGTCGCGCAGCATCGACTCGCGGCCGGTGCGGTAGGCGTGCACCCAGGACGCGAGGAGCGCCGCGGACGCCCCCAGCACCATCGGCAGGGTCACCGGGTTCGCCACCGCCAGCGGGCCGGGCAGCGACATCAGCAGCGCCAGCACCGCGAAGACCAGGAACAGCCAACGGGTGCGCGGGACGAGGCCCTCCGGCCGGCGCAAGACGTCCAGCAGGTGGCGGGGACCCTGCCCGCCTCCTGAGCCTCCCGCACCCCCGGTGCTGTGCGCGCGCCGAGTGCTCACGTGCCCTCCTCTGCCCGGTGGTGGCGCGCCACCACGGCGCCGGAGGGCGCCGGGGTCTTCCCCGGCCCTTTCGTGCACCACCCTCACCGTCTTGTTCGTCCTCGCCGGCGCGAGGGTTGATGCGCCGAACGAGGGCCTGCGCCACCGGGCCGCCACCAGCGCCGTGCCGCGCTGCGCTGCGCGTGTCGCGACACCCCCGATCGGGCGCTCAAGGTGGTGGCGGCACCTGCCGATGCTCGTGCGGGAGGGGACTCCACCCCCACCGCTCCAGGAGGACTGAGACGTACACGCCACGACCGCTGAGCCGATGACGAGCGAGCGCGCGCGGCGCCGGTGGCTGCCGCACGGCACCCCGCTGCCCGACGAGGTGTGGCGGGCTCGCCACCGGACCTTCCTGGTCGCGGCCTGGGTGGTCTGCGTGCTGACCTTCGCCTGGGCCGGCGCGGTCGGAGGCGTGGTGCACGCCCTCGTGGACTGCCTGCCCACCGCCGTGGCCGCGCTGGTGGGCAGCCTGGTCAGCTCGCGCGCCGGCACGTGGCGCTGGGGGCGGGAAGCGGCCTCGTGCGCGGTCATGCTGGCGCTGATGACGGCTTCGGCGGTGGCCGTGCACCTGGCCGGCGGGCTGATCGAGGCGCACTTCCTGTTCTTCATCGCCGTCGGAGCCGCCGCCGCCTACCAGACGTGGGCACCGTTCCTGGCTGCGATCGGCTTCGTGGTCGTCCACCACGGCCTGCTCGCCTCGATGTCGGGGAACGCGATCTTCAACCACCCCGCCGCGCAGGAACGGCCGTGGTTGTGGGCGCTGGTCCACGGTGCACTGCTGGCGGCGGCCGCCGCGGTCGGCATCGCCTCCTGGCGCGCCGACGAGCTGGTGCGCGCGCGCCTGGACCGGCTCGGGGCGCGCAGCCGCCTGATCCTGGGCACGGTCGCCGACGGCATCGTGGCGCTGGACGCGGCGGGGTGCGTGCTGGAGGCGAACGCGGCGGCGCTGCGGCTGCTGGGCGCCGGGCCGCCCGGGAGCGAGCGGGTCAGGGGGCGACGGCTCAGCGAGCTGGTGCGCGGGTACGACCACGCCCAGCTGGTGGTCGCCGGGCACGGCGCCCCGGTCCGGCGGGGCAGCACCCGCAGCGGCGGCACGTGCACGCCGGTGGAGATCACGGTGGCGCCGGTGCACGACGACGATCGCGTGCGCGCCGTGGTCACGTTGCGGGACCTGTCCAGCACCGCTCGCGCCGAGGACGCCGAGCGCGCCCTGCTGGCGGTGAGCGAGCGCGAGCGGGCCCAGCGCGCGGACGTCGCCGCGCTGATGACGGCGGTGCGCCCGCGGGCGCTGTGCGTGCCGGGGCTGCAGCTGGGGGTGGCCTACGAGCCGGCCGCGAGCGCCCCGGCGGGTGGGGACCTGTACGACTGGCTGCTCCTGCCCTCCGGGGAGGTCCTCATCGTCGTGGTCGACGCGATGGGCCGGGGCACCACCGCCACGCGCGAGGCGCTGGCGGTGACCTCCACGGTGCGCACCCTGGCCGTGGCCGGTGCCGCCCTGGGCGAGCTGGTCGAGCGCGCGGGCTCCGTCCTGGAGGTCACGCACCCCGAGCTGATGGCCACCGTGCTCATCGCCGTGCTCGACCCGGCCACCGGTCGGCTGCGCCTGGCGGGTGGCGGCCACCCGCCGGCGATCCTCGTCGGTGCCGCGGGCGCGCGGGAGGTCACCGCGCCCGGGCGGGGCGTCGGCTACCCCGAGCCGGGCAGCTTCGGGGTCACCGAGGTGGTCCTCGCCGCCGGCGAGAGCGTGGTGCTGTGCACCGACGGTCTCCTCGAGGGCACCCGGGACCTCGACGAGGGTCTGCGGGAGCTGGCGGGCACCGCGGCGGGCATGGCCCGGGTGCCCGTGCAGGAGTTCGCCGAGCGCCTGCTGACCGAGGTGAGCACCTGCGCGCGGGAGGACGACGACTGCCTGGCCCTGGTCGTCCGGCGCTCACCCGCGGCACGGGGCTGAACACCCCGCCCGGCCTCACTCCCGCGTGGAGGGCCACCGGACCGTGATCGTGGTCGTCTCCTCGGTGGCCGAGGACTCCCACGTGTGCGATTCCCCGGGGTACCAGATGACGTAGTCCCCGGACTCGCGCAGCAGCACCTCGCCCTCGCGGAACCTGATCCGCTGGGCGCCGCTGACCAGCACGCACAGCGACGTCTGCGCCTCCGGCGGCGTCCACTCGTCGTCACGGGATCCGGGGGCCAGGCGCGCCCACTTCACCTCCACGTCACCGCTGGCGAGTTCCGGTGCGCGCCCGGCCTTGAAGTGCCCGACCAGCCAGCCCCCGTCCTCGGCGCCGTCGACGTCCGCGTTCCCCGCGTGCCAGCTCACGACCGCGATCCTGCCGCCGCGCCGGTGCACCGACCAGCCGGCGCGGTCGGCGCCGGGGTGGTGGCGTGCGGCGGTGGGAGTGGACCACGGCCTGCCGGGACGCAGCGGCCGCGGCCGGGTGTTGCACCCGGCACCATGCCCGCACCCGCGCCGCCCGCCCTGTCGCTGCTGGACCGCACCCGCACCACCGCCGCGCCCGGGGGCGGTGCGGGCGACGACGCCGCCGCGGTCCGCGCGACGGTCGACCGCGCGGTGCGCGCGCAGGCGCTGGGCCTGCACCGCTTCTGGGTGGCCGAGCACCACGCGGTCCCCGGCGTCGTCGGCCCGGCGCCGGCGGTGCTGCTGGCCGCCGTCGCCGCTTCGCTCGAACCGTCCTCGGCGCTGCGGATCGGCTCCGGGGGAGTCATGCTGCCCAACCACGTCCCGCTCGTGGTGGCCGAGCAGTTCGCCGTCCTGCAGGCCCTGCGCCCGGGCCGCGTCGACCTCGGGGTGGGCCGCTCGGCCGGTTTCACGGCCCCGGTGCGGGCGGCGCTGCGCGCCCCCGGCAGCGACGCGGAGGAGTTCACCGCGCGGCTGTCCGAACTGCTGGACCTGCTGCACGGGCGCGCGCCGGTGACGGTGCGCCCGCGCGTGCCGGCGCCGCCGGTCACGGTGCTGGCCACCGGCGCCGGCCTGGTGACCGCCGCGCACCTGGGCCTGCCCGTCGTCGTGGGCGGTCCGGTGCTGGACGACCCGGCGCGGGTGGAGCAGTACCGGGAGGGGTTCGTCGACCGCGGCCGCGGCGGCCCGCGCGTGACGGTGCTGGCCGACGTGCTCGTCGCCGACGACGAGGCCGCGGCCCGGCGCGAACTGCTGCCGCAGGCGTGGTCGCTGGCGGTCTCGCGCACCCGCGGGGAGTTCCCGCCGCTGCCGGCCCCCGGCGACGTCGACCTGACCCGCCTCACGGCCCGCGAGCGCCGCACCGTGGACGAGGTCCTCGCCCAGAGCATCGCCGGCACCGAGGCCGACGTGCGCCGGCGGGTCGGCGACCTGCTGGGTCGGCTCGGGGCCGACGAGCTGATGGTCGCCACGACCGTGCACGAGCAGGACCTGCAGGCCGAGTCCGACGCCCGCCTGGCCGACGCGCTGCTCGGGTGACGCGTCAGCCGGTGGCCGCGGACGGTTCCCAGCGTGCCCCGGGGCCAGACTGGTGACCGTGGTCGTCGAGGGTGTCGTGCGCGAGTGGCGCGGGGACGAGGGCTGGGGCGTGCTCGACAGCCCCGAGACCCCCGGCGGCTGCTGGGTCCACTTCTCCGGCATCGCCGTGCGCGGGCACCGGGAACTGGCCCCCGGGCAGCGGGTGGCCCTGGAGTGGGAGGCCGCCGAGCAGGACGGCTACCGCTACCGCGCCACCCGGGTCTGGCCCCGGGGCGCTGAACCGGCCGTGCACCCGCACACCACGGTCGTGGGGGGTCGCAGCGGTGCGTACCGCAGCAGCCTGGCCCTGAGCTTCGACGACCCGGCCGGCGACACGGTCGACGGCGGCACGGCCGACGCCCCGCGCGAGGAGGACGGTTCCCCCGGCTGGCGCGCCTCCAGCCCCGAGGACTCCGACTGCCCGGAGGAGCTGCGCCGGCTCACCGCCGACACCGGACCCGAGCAGGTGCTCGGCGAGGTGCGCGTCCTCGTCCACGGCCTGCACGCCGGTGGCAGCGAGGTCCGCGTGCAGGCGCACGCCGCCGGCGACGTCGAGCTGGTCGAGGCGGCCATCGCCGAGCTCCAGCGGGCGCGCCGCCTCCTCGGCGGTCGAGCCGGCACGCGCCCCGTCGGGCGGCCGCTCAGGTGGTGAGGCTGCGCGTGGTGCCCCAGGCGTGGCGCTGTGCTCCAACGACCACAGCGCCGCCGGAAGCGAGGTCTGCTCGTAGCCGCGCACCGCGGCCAGCGCGTCGGGGTCGTAGCCGCCCGCGTGCACGGATCGCTGTGCGGGCGAGCTCCCCGCGTCTCCACGACCCGTGATCGCAGGGGTGCGCTCACGCCTCGCGCCGGCGCCGCCGGGGTTTCGCCGAGCGGGGCGGTGCCGAGCGCATGTGGTCGCGCACCGGGACCAGCAGACCGGCGAGGGTCTCGACGTCCCGGGGCGAGAGCGTCGAGAAGAGCAGGCCGCTGACGACGTCGACGTGCCCGGGCAGGACGTCGGCGAGCCTGGCGCGCCCGGCGTCGGTGAGGGTGATCGTGACGCCGCGCTCGTCGTCGGGGGAGGGGGCGCGGGTGACCAGGCCCGCGTCCTCGAGCAGTCCCGCCTGGTAGGTCAGGCCGCTGCGGCTGTAGACGACGCCGTCGGCCAGTTCGGTCATGCGCCGGCTGCCCGTCGGTGAGTCGCCCAGGCGGGCCAGCAGCTGGAACTGCACGTAGCTGAGGTCGCCGGCCTCGCGCAGCTGCTGCTCGACGGCGTGCCGCAGCAGGCTGCTGACCTCCATCAGGGCGAAGTACGCGCCGAGCTGCGCGTGGTCGAGCGAGGCGCCGGACGGCGAGGACGCCGCGGAGGACGGGGAGGACATGCCCGCAGACTACTTGCTTCGAACTCGAAGCGTTGCTACGGTCCTCTTACTGCTTCGAATCCGAAGCACCTGACGACTGGAGTGGATCACGATGAAGGCAGTTCGCTTCCACCGGTACGGCCCCGCCGACGTCCTGCGCCTCGAAGACGTCGAGGCACCCCTCCCCGGCCCGGGGCAGGTGCGCATCCGCGTGGCGGCCACCTCGTTCAACCCCGTGGACGCCAGCATCCGCAGCGGCGGCATGCAGGGCTCCATCCCCGTGACGCTGCCCCACACCCCCGGCATCGACGTCGCCGGGACCGTCGACCTCCTCGGCGACGGGGTGAGCGGCCTGGACGTGGGTGACGACGTCGTCGGCTTCCTGCCCATGACGGCCACGGGTGCGGCGGCGCAGCACGTCCTGGCGCCGGCCGGCGCCCTCACCGCCGCGCCCACGAGCATCCCGCTGGCCGAGGCCGCCGCCCTGCCCGCGGTCGCGCTCACCGCCTGGCAGGCGCTGTTCGAGCACGCCCACCTCGAGGCCGGGCAGCGCGTCCTCGTCAACGGCGCGGGGGGAGCGGTCGGCGTCCACGCGGTCCGGCTGGCCAAGCGCGCCGGCGCCCACGTCATCGCCGTCGCCGGCGCGCGCAGCGGCGGACGCGCCCGGGCGGCGGGTGCCGACGAGGTCGTCGACCGCTCCCGCACCGCGGTCGGCACCGCGGTGACCGGGCAGGTCGACGTGCTGCTCAACCTCGCACCCCTGGAACCGGCGGAACTGGCGGCGATGGCCGATCTCGTCCGCTCCGGTGGCGTCACCGTCAACACGACCGTGTGGATGCCCGCACCCGCCGACGAGGAGCGCGGCGTGCGCGGCGTCAACCTCTTCGTCCGCAGCGACGCGGGGCAGCTCGCGGAACTCGTGGCGCTGGTCGACCGCGGGGAACTCGGCGTCGACGTCGCCCGGCGGGTGCCGCTGGCCGAGCTGCCCGCCCTGCACGCCGAAGCCGCCGCGGGCGGGCTGAGCGGCAAGGTCGTCGTCGTGCCGCCCACCCCCTGAACGGCACGGGGCCCGGTGGTTTCGCGGTGGTCGCACGGCCGTGCCTACGCTGGGCCGGTGCCCGCCCGCCGCCGTCACCGACGCCCCCGCCCGGGGCCGGCGCCGGTGCGCTTCACCCTCGACGCCCGCGACCTCGTCGCCGACCCGCCGGCGCGCCCGCTGCCCCGCGGTGGCGTCCCCGACGCGGTGTGGGACGCGTGGCGCTCGCGGCGCCCCGCCGCCGCGCCGGCGCGGCCGCTGACCCTCACGCACAGCCGGCCGGTGTCCGCGCCGGCGCCGGGGGCCGAGCAGCAGCCGCCGTTCGACTGGCCCGAGGTCCTGGTGACCCTGCACCGCCACCTCCTGCTGCCCGGGGTGCGGCACGACGTCGAGATCGCCGCGATCGGCACCACCGTGCGCCTGACCCGCCTCGACGGCGCCGAGGTGCCGCTGACCGACCCGGCGGCCCGGTTGCGCGCCCGCACCCTGCTGAACGGGCACCGCGTCGACCTCGTCCCCGAGGAGGTCCTCGCCTTCGCGCTGCTGCACGCGCAGCTGCGCGGGTTCCTCGACGCGAACCCGCCGGGCGGCGGCCTGGACCTGCGCCTGGTCCTGGCGGCGGCCGGTGCCGGGTTCAGCGCCGCCGACGTCGCCGCCTCGCACGCCGCGGGCACGCTGACCCCCGAGCGCATCGCCTTCCTCGCCGCCCTCCTGGGCGACCCGGGCGGGAGGGCCCCCGAGAACTCCTGGAGGACCCCCGCGTGAGCCGTCAGCACACCGACACCTGCGACGCCCTGGGCATCGCCCTGCTCGCCGGCGTCCCGGTGGTCCTGTGGGGCCCGCCCGGGCAGGGCAAGTCCTCCGTCGTCCGGGAACTGGCCGACGGCATGGGCGCGCACCTGGAGACGGTCATCGCCTCGATCCGCGAACCCAGCGACTTCGCGGGCCTGCCGGTCGTCGACGCCGCCACGGGCACCGCGTCGCTGGCGCCGCCGTCGTGGGCGGTGCGGCTGCGCGACGCGGTGGAGCGGGACGGGCGGGCGGGCATCCAGTTCTACGACGAGGTCTCGACCGCGCCGCCCGCCACGCAGGCCGCCCTGCTGCGCCCGATCCTGGAGGGCGTGGTCGGCGACCTGCGGCTGCCCCCGCAGGTGCGCACCGTCGCCGCGGCGAACCCCCCGGACGTCGCGGCCGACGGGTGGGACCTCGCCCCGCCCGTCGCGAACCGCTTCCTGCACCTGACGTGGAGCCTGGACGCCGAGACGGTGCGCGAGGGTTTCACCACCGGCTGGCCGGCCGTCACGGTGCCGCGCGCCGACGAGGCCGAGGTCGCGGCCGAGCTGGAACGGGCGACGACGCTCGTGGGGGTGTTCCTGGGGTCCAGGCCGGAACTCGTCACGCGCCTGCCGTCGTCCTCGCAGGACGCGGGCCGCGCCTTCCCGACCCCGCGGACCTGGGAGATGGCGGCGCGGTTGTACGCCCACGCCCGCGCGGCCGGGGCGAACGGCACCGTCGTCACCCTGCTGGTCACCGGGACCGTCGGTGTCGCCGCCGCGGGGGAGTTCCTCGCCTACGTGCGCGACCTGGACCTGCCCGACCCCGAGGAACTGCTGCGCGACCCGGCCTCCTGGACCGTGGACCCGCAGCGCACCGACAGGACGTACGCGGTGGCGGCCTCGGTGTGGGCGGCGACGGCCGTGAACCCCACCGTCGAGCGGTGGCAGGCGTGCGGCCGGGTGCTCGCCGGGATCGCCGACGCCCGCAGCGCCGACATCGCGTACTCCTACGGCCGCCGGTGGGCGCAGCACCGCCCGGAGGGCGCGATGCCGGAACCGGCGACCATCGCCTCCCTCGGCCCGATCCTGACCGAGCTCGGCCTGCTCACCCGCGACGCGTGAGAACGCGCGGCGGCGCACCGGACGGGCCGGTGGGCGAGCGGGCCGCCCTGCGCCTGGCCGCCGGCCGCGCCCGCGCCGGTGAGCTCGCGCCGTACCTGGGCACCGCCCTGTACGCCGTGAAACCCGTCGCCACCACCGAGGTCCCCACCGTCGGCATCGACACCCGCTGGCGCATGTACTACAACCCCGCGTTCGTCCTCACCCTCGACGTCGCCCAGGTCGTCGGCGTCTGGCTGCACGAGGTCGGCCACCCCCTGCGCGAGCACCACGAGAGGTTCGCGGCCCTGGCCGAACCCGCGGAACGCCTGCCGCTGTTCAACCGGGCCGGCGACTGCACCGTCAACGAGGACCTGCGCGCCGCCGGGATCAGCGTGCCCGCCCGCAAGGCCTGGTACCCCGAGCGCGTGCCCGGTGCCGCGGCCGGGATGACCGCCGAGCAGATCTACCGGCTGCTCCTCGACGCGGCCGCGCCCGACCCGCGGCCCGCGGGGCAGAGCCCCCCGCAGCAGTTCCCGGCGGGGTTCGACGACTGCGGTTCCGGGGCGGGAGGCCCGCGCCGCCCCTGGGAGGGTGACGACAGCGGCCGCGACGCCGGCGGGAGCGACGACGGCAGCGTGGACGCCGGGCGTGCCGAGCTGATCCGCCGGCAGACCGCGCGCGACGTCCTGGAGCACGCCCGCAGCCGGGGCCCGGTCCCCGCGGGGTGGCGGCGGTGGGCCGAGGAGGTCCTGGCACCGGCGGTGGACTGGCGCCGGGAACTGCTGAGCGTGACCCGCCGGGTCGCCGCCCGCGTCGCCGGGGCGCGCGACTACTCCTACGCGCGCCCCTCGCGCCGCGCTTCCGCGACGCCGGGGGTGGTGCTGCCCGCGATGCGTCAGCCGCGCCCGCCCCGGGTCGCGGTGGTCGTCGACACCTCCGCCTCGGTCACCGGGGACATGCTCGCCCGGGTGCACGCGGAGATCGAGGCGATCGTGCGGCGCAGCCGCGGCACCGGTGTGCAGGTCATCGCCTGCGACGCCGCCGCGGGGCGCGCGCGGCTGGTCCAGCGGGTGCAGGACGTCGTGCTGGTCGGCGGCGGCGGCACCGACATGCGCGTGGGCGTCGCCGCGGCCGCCGCGCTGCGCCCCGCGGTGGACCTCGTGATCACCGCCACCGACGGCGACACGCCCTGGCCCGCGGAACCTCCCCGTCAGAACCCCGGCGCCACCCACGTGGTGCTGCTGCTGGACGGCGAGCGCGAGGGCGTGCCCGGGTGGATGCGCAGGATCGTCGTGGAACGGGACGCGCCGGACGCCCGCTGACCGCGCCCTCAGTCGAGGGGGACCTGCTCGCGCGGGTCCCACCGCCACACCAGGTCCCCCAGCTGCGCCCGCGCGAGGCACGGTCCCTCGTGCCCGGGTTCCAGCGTGCACACCACGCGGAAACCGTCCACCCCGGGCCTCACCTCGCCGTCCAGCCACGCCTGCTGCGAGCGTTCCGCACCCGACCCGCCCACCAGGCCCTCCTGCACGCCCGGGGCGGTGACGGCGCCGAGCGCCCGCAGCGTCCGCAGGGCCGCGACCAGTTCGGCCACCGGTCCGCCGGGAACCTCCGGCACCCACCGGCTGGAGGCGCAGGTGCCGCCCGGACCGGGGGCGTCGAGCACCACCGGGTGCCCGTCGGGCGCCCGGTGGGTGGCCGTCACGGTCGTCCCGGCGGCCCACCCGCCGCGGGCGGAACGCACGAGCTCCTCGAACGAGGCCGCCACGTCGAGCACCCGGCCGCGCCGCCGCTTGGCGTAGAAGCGGGGGTAGTGCTCGAAGCCGTCGACCTGCGCGGTCGGGGGCTCGGGAGCGCCCGCGGCGGCGATCCGCCGCTGCTGCCGCGTCCACTGCTCCTGGGCCGGGTCCCACCTGCGCACGCCTCGAGCATCGCACCCGGTCCCCGGTGGTGGGGTGGTGCCGCCGGGTGCCTCAGGCGTGCAGGAGGTGCCCCAGCCGGTAGCCCAGCAGCTCGCGCAGCACGATCGAGGTGGACGTGCGCCGGATGCCCCGGCAGCGCAGGATCCGCTGGGTGATGTCGTAGACGTGGTCGGCGTCGCGCGCGGCGATCTGGATCATCAGGTCGGAGTCGCCGGAGATCCCCACGCACTCCACGACCTCGGGGATGCGGGCCATGTCCGCGACCATCCCCTCGAACTCGTCCTGCTCCACGTCGGCGGTGACCAGCGCCCGCATCGGCAGCCCCAGCGCCTCGGCGGCGATGCGGGTGGAGTTCAGCCGCAGCGCGCCGCTCGCGGCCAGCCGCTGCAGCCGGGCGTGCACGGTGCCGCGCGCCAGGCCCAGGTCGAGGGCGAGCTGCGCGACGGTCGCGCGGGGGTCGGCGTCCAGGGCGGCCAGCACCCGGCGGTCGACGGCGTCCAGGGTGGTCACACCGATCAGCCTACGTCTGTCCCGGGTCGCGGAACCGGTCGGATCGACCAGTCCGGTCGGCGGCTGTTGCGCACATCGACGAGCAGGAGCTGTCATCGGGAGCATGACCGCGAACAGCACCACCGGGCCGGGGACCGCCGCGACGGTGAGCGTGGGCGCCTACCTCGCCCACCGCCTGGCGCAGCTGGGCGTGCGGCACCTGTTCGGCCTGCCCGGCGACTTCAACCTCGCGCTGCTGGACGAGCTCCTCGCCACCGGCGAGCAGCGCTGGGTGGGTTCGTCCAACGAGCTGAACGCCGGGTACTGCGCCGACGGGTACGCCCGGCTGCGTCGCGGCCCGGCGGCGTTCGTCACGACGTTCGGCGTGGGGGAGCTGTCCGCCGTCAACGCCCTCGCCGGCAGCTTCGCCGAGGACGTCCCCGTGGTCCACGTCGTGGGGATGCCCGCCACCCGCGCGATGGCCGACGGTGCGCTGCTGCACCACTCCCTCGCCGACGGCGACTTCGGGCACTTCGTGCGCGTGGCCGCGGAGGTGACGGCCTCGGCGGTGGTGCTGCGCCCGCACGGCGCCGCCACCGCGATCGACCAGGCGCTGCTCACCGCTGTGAGCACCTCGAAACCGGTCTACCTGGGGGTGCCCGCCGACGTGGCCGTGGCCCCGGTGTCGGCCGCGCCGCTGGCCCGCCCGCTGCGGTTGCTGCGCGGCGACGCGCAGTCGGCCGCGGAGTTCTCCCGGGCGCTGGCGCGGTTCCTCGACGGTGCGGGCGAGGTCACCGTCCTGGCCGGCCCGCGCCTGCACCGCCGGCACCTGGAGGAGCGGATGCGGGCGATCGCCGCGCAGAACGGCGTGCGGGTGGCGACGCAGTCGGCGTCCAAGGCGCTGCTGGACGAGTCGCACCCGGCGAACCTCGGCGTGTACGCGGGGGAGTTCTCCCGCTCGGAGCGGACCCGCCGCCACGTCGACACCGCCGCGCCGCTGGTGCTGGCCGGGGCCGTCATGACGGACTTCCTCACCGGCTCCTTCACCCACGCCTTCGACCCCGACGCCGCGGTGGACCTGCAGCTGGACCACGCCCGCATCGCCGGCGACGTCTTCCACGGCGTGCACCTGGACGAGTCGCTGCGGCTGCTGGAGGAGGTGCTGGCCGCGCGCACCCCCCGGCCGGAACCGCTGCCCCGCCAGGACGTCGAGATCCCGGCCGTCCACGTCCCCACCGCCCCGGACGCACCGCTGACCCACGCCGACCTGTGGCCGCTGCTGCAGGACTGGCTGGAACCGGGCACGCTGCTCGTCGCCGAGGCGGGCACGTCCTTCTACGGCGCGGTGGAGCTGACCCTGCCGGACGGCTGCGACCTGCTGGGGCAGCCGGTGTGGTCCTCCATCGGGTACACGCTGCCCGCCACGCTGGGCGCGATGCTGGCCGCGCCCGGCCGCGAGACCGTCCTGGTCATCGGCGACGGTTCCGCCCAGCTGACCGTGCAGGAACTGGGCCGGCTGCTGGAACGGGGGCTGGCGCCGACGATCCTGCTGCTCGACAACGGCGGGTACACCGTGGAGCGGGCCATCCGCAGCCCCGAGGCGGACTACCAGGAGGTCGTCGCCTGGGACTGGACGCGCCTGCCGGCCGCGCTGGGCGCCCCGGGCACGCCCGTCCACCGGGCCGGCACGCCCGCCGAGCTGGTGGAGGTGCTGGGCAAGGTCCGCGCCGACGCCGGCCGCCCGGCGCTGGTGCAGGTCGTCCTGCCCCGCGACGACGCCCCCGAGTCCCTGCTCCGCCTCGCCCGCAGCATCCGCTGACACTCGCCCTTCCTCTTACCCTTCCCCGACCCCCGCGGTGATCTTGCACGGTTGAAAGGTCAACCGTGCAAGATCACC
>NZ_JBKBCT010000092.1:0-14445 GCF_050871525.1 Kineococcus auxinigenes
CGCTGGAGCCGGGGGCGTACTCCAGCTCGGCGTGGGCCCCCCCCCCCCCCCCCCCCCCCCCCCCCCCCCCCCCCCCCCCCCCCCCCACCCCCCCCCCCCCCCCGCCCCCCCCCCCCCCCCCCCCCCCCCCCCCCCCCCGGCCGGTCCCGCGGAGCGGGACCTCAGAGGGAGACGGTGACCACGTACGTGCCGCGGTGAGCGCCCGTGCCGGTCAGCTCGACCGGCAGGGCCGCCGGGGAGGTCGCGACCGCCGGGACCGCGACGGGCGTGCGCAGCCCTGACTCGACGGTGGCGATCGGCGGTGCGGCGGAGGCGGTGCCGGCCGTGGCGACGGCCAGCCCGACGGAGGAGGCGCCGGCGATCAGGCCCGCGGCGAGCATCCGGCGGTGCAGGGCCGTGGAGCTGCGGCGGGGCGAGCGGCTGGCGGTGCGGTTCGTCGTCATGGCAGCAGAGTGCTCCCGGACCCTGTGCGTCCGCTGTAGCGGCCAAGGTGCGGTGCTGTCGATTCCCTGGGTGGTTCCTGAGAGCGCACGGGCCCCCGG
This sequence comes from Kineococcus auxinigenes, assembly GCF_050871525.1. NCBI lineage: Bacteria > Bacillati > Actinomycetota > Actinomycetes > Kineosporiales > Kineosporiaceae > Kineococcus > Kineococcus auxinigenes. Next base: position 543 of record NZ_JBKBCT010000092.1, read on the forward strand.
GGACGCTCTCGTCCCGGTGCCCGGCGAAGCGCGGGCCGGGGGTGGGCGGTGCCCGCGGCTCAGGTGGTGCGGGCCGGCTCGCCCGCCGCGGCCGGCGGCAGGTCCACGCGGAACGCGGTGCGCCCCGGGACGCTGTCCACGGTGACGCGGCCGTCGTGGGAGGTCACCACCGCCTGCACGATCGCCAGTCCCAGGCCGGTGCTGCCGGCGGCGCGCGAGCGGGAGGAGTCCCCCCGCGCGAACCGCTCGAACACGTGCGGCAGCAGGTCCGGGGAGATTCCCGGCCCGTCGTCCACGACCTCCAGGTGCACGCGCCCGCCGTCGGTGCGCAGGTGCACGGTCACCGTCGTGCCCGGCGGGGTGTGGCTGCGGGCGTTGCCCAGCAGGTTCACCAGGACCTGGTGCAGGCGGGCGCCGTCACCGGGGACCTCCACCGCCTCCTCCGGCAGGTCCAGGCGCCAGGTGTGCTCGGGACCGGCCACGCGCGCGTCGCTGACCGCGTCCAGCACCGTCATGGTCAGGTCGACGTGCTCGCGCACCAGCGGCCGCCCGGAGTCCAGGCGCGCCAGCAGCAGCAGGTCCTCCACGAGCCCGGTCATGCGCACCGCCTCGGACTCCACGCGCCGCAGCGCGTGCGCCACGTCCGCCGGCACGCTCTCGCGGTTGCGGCGGGCCAGCTCGGCGTAGCCGCGGATCGCCGCCAGGGGCGTGCGCAGCTCGTGGCTGGCGTCGGCGACGAACTGGCGCACCCGCTGCTCGGAGGCGTGCCGGGCGCTCAGGGCGGAGCCGACATGGTCCAGCAGGCGGTTCAGCGCCGATCCGACCCGCCCCACCTCGGTGCGCTCGTCGGTGTCGCGCGCGGGCACGCGGTGCTCCAGGTCCACCTCCCCGCGGTCCAGCTCCAGCTCGGACACGCGCGCGGCGGTGCTCGCCACCCGCTGCAGCGGGGCGAGGTCGCGGCGCACCAGGACGGTGCCGGTGACCGCGGCGGCGGCCACGCCCAGCAGGATCACGGCGGCCTCCACGCCGACCACCGTCCACAGGGTCGACTCCACCCCCGCCAGCGGCACCCCGGTGACCTGCAGCGCACCGGTGGGCAGGGTCGCCGCCACCACGCGGTAGGTCCCCAGCCCCGGCAGCTCCACGGTGCGGGCGTCGCCCAGCCCCACCTGCCGCAGCGCCTCGGCCTGCGCCTCGCTCAGCGCGACGGCGCACTCCTGGCCGCCGGTGCTGCTGGTGTCGATGACCCCCGACTGCCCGGCCACCAGTTCACCGCCGGAGAAGCGCGCGCCCAGGGTGCCGTCCACCTGCCCGGGGCCCACGAACGCCGGCCGCGTCCCCGAGGGGCAGGTGCTGGCCTCCTCCGCGCCGTCCGGGCGCGGGCCGCCCCGCCCGCCGAACTCGGAGCGCTGGGCCAGGTCCACCGACTCGGTCAGCTGCCCGTCGACCCGGTCCATCAGCGCCTCGCGCAGCGCGTACGTCGTCACCACGCCGATCACCAGGCCCACCGCCACCAGCAGCGCGGTGACGGTGGTGATGAGCCGGCCGCGCAGCGTCTGCGGGCGGTGCAGCGGGGACCTCACCCCTGCACCCTCGCGCGCCCGGAGCGGTCCGTCACGTCCGGTGCGCCGCTCAGGCGGCCGGGTCGACGGCCGGCTTGAGCACGTACCCGGCGCCGCGCACGGTGTGGATCATGGGGGAGCGCCCGGCGTCGATCTTGCGGCGCAAGTAGGAGACGTACAGCTCCACGATGTTCGCCTGACCGCCGAAGTCGTAGTTCCACACCCGGTCCAGGATCTGCGCCTTGGACAGCACGCGACGCGGGTTGCGCATCAGGAAGCGCAGCAGCTCGAACTCCGTGGCCGTCAGCTTGACCTCCTCACCGCCCCGGAAGACCTCGTGGCTGTCCTCGTCCAGCACCAGGTCGCCCACGCTGAGCACCGGCTCCTGCTTGGCCGCGGCCAGGCCGGAGCGGCGCACCAGGCTGCGCAGGCGGGCCACGACCTCCTCCAGGCTGAACGGCTTGGTGACGTAGTCGTCGCCGCCGGCGGTCAGGCCCGCCACGCGGTCCTCCACGGCGTCCTTGGCCGTCAGGAACAGCACCGGCACCTCGGTGGAGTCCGCGCGCAGCCGGCGCAGCACCTCCAGCCCGTCGATGTCCGGCAGCATGATGTCCAGCACGACCGCGTCGGGCCGGAAGGAACGCGCGGTGCGCACGGCCTCCAGGCCGTCGGCGGCAGTGCGGACGTCCCACCCCTCGTAGCGCAGCGCCATGCTGAGCAGTTCGGACAGGGTCGACTCGTCGTCGACGACGAGCACGCGCAGCGGGCTGCCGTCGGGGCGCTGCAGGTCGGTGCGGGTGGTGGTGGCGGTCATGACCCCATCCTCGGTGCCCCGGCTGCGACGCTTCGGGGGAAACGCTGAGAGGAACCTGTGCGGCCCCGGGGACGTCCCCCGTCCGGCCCAGCGCCGGCGCTCAGGAGGCGGCCAGCTCCCCCTGGGCCACCGGCCGGGCCAGGTCGAGCACCCGCTGCACCACCGGCCGCGCCGGGGACGTCGTGCAGCTGCCGCCCGCCGCGGCCGCGGCCCGCCGCAACCGCTCCAGGAACCGCACGGCGCTCGCGTCCACGGCCGTGACCCCGCGCACGTCCACGTGCACCCGGGGGCCGGGGCGCGTCGCGCAGTGCTCCAGCACCTGCTCCCGCACCAGCGCCAGCTCGCCCGCCAGGGCCAGGTCCACGTCACCGGTGAGCACCACCTGCAGGGCCCCGGCCTCCTCGCGGGTGCGCACCGTGGAGACCACCACGCGCTCGCCGTCGCGCACCGGGTCCGCCGGCCGCCCCGGCAGACCCACCGGGTCCACCGCCGCCGTCGGCAGCTCTGCGCCGCGCGGCTCGGCATGCAGGGTGCTCGCCACCACGCGGAACCGGACGGGTGGGCCCCCGGTGGTGCCGGTCGCGCCGACGTGGGCGGGGGCGGTGGTGGGGGCGGGGCTGTCGGGGCGGCTCACGGGGCACCTCCGGGGGCGGGGACGGGTCCGGGCCAGCCTCGGCGGGCCGGGTGGGAGCAGCCGCGGGGCGGGCTGTGCGGCGGCTGGCAACCGCGAGCCCCGGCGGGTCGTCGCAGGGGGTTAGCGTTCGGGCCGTGGCCGACCTGTTCTCCACCGACGCCGAGCCCGGCGGCGACCCGGCCGCCGGCCCCGCCGTGCTGACCGGCGCGCCGCTGGCGGTGCGGATGCGCCCGCGCGGGGTGGAGGAGGTCGTGGGCCAGCAGCACCTGCTGGGGCCGGGCTCCCCGCTGCGCCGGCTGGCCACCGAGGGCGACCTGGGCCGCGCGGGCCCGGCCTCGGTGGTGCTGTGGGGACCGCCCGGCACGGGCAAGACGACGCTGGCGCACGTCATCGCCCGCTCCGGCGGGCGGCGCTTCGCGGAGCTGTCGGCGGTCACCGCCGGCGTGAAGGACGTGCGCCGCGTGGTGGACGACGCCCGCGAGCACCGCGACCTGCACCGACGGCAGACCGTGCTGTTCCTCGACGAGATCCACCGCTTCACCAAGGCCCAGCAGGACGCCCTGCTGCCGGCCGTGGAGAACCGCTGGGTGGTGCTGGTGGCGGCCACGACGGAGAACCCCAACTTCTCCGTGATCACCCCGCTGCTGTCGCGCTCGCTGCTGCTGACGCTGCGTCCGCTGGACGACGACGACGTGCGCGGCCTGCTGCGCTCGGCGCTGACCGACCCGCGCGGCCTGGCCGGGGAGGTGGAGCTGAGCGGTGAGGCGCTGGAGCACCTGGTGCGCGTGGCCGACGGCGACGCCCGGCGCGCGCTGACCGCGCTGGAGGCCGCGGCGGGCGCCGCCTTCGACACCCCGGTGGCGCCGGGCGCGCGCCCGGTGGTGACGCTGGAGCACGCCGAGCGCGCGCTGGACCGCGCCGCGGTGCGCTACGACCGGGCCGGCGACCAGCACTACGACGTGGTCAGCGCGTTCATCAAGTCGATGCGCGGCTCGGACGTGGACGCGGCCCTGCACTACCTGGCGCGCATGGTGGAGGCGGGGGAGGACCCGCGCTTCATCGCCCGGCGCATCGTCATCGCCGCGTCCGAGGACGTCGGGATGGCCGACCCCTCGGCCCTGCAGACCGCCGTGGCGGCGATGCACGCGGTGGCGCAGATCGGGATGCCCGAGGCGCGCATCGTGCTGGCGCAGGCGGTGGTGCACAACGCCACCGCGCCGAAGTCCAACGCCGTCTACAACGGCGTCAACGCAGCGATCGCGGACGTGCGGGCGGGGATGGCGGGGCCCGTGCCCGCGCACCTGCGCGACGCGCACTACGCCGGGGCGAAGCGCCTGGGACACGGCGGCGGGTACGTGTACCCGCACGACACCCCCGCGGGGGTCACCGCCCAGCAGCACGCCCCCGACGAGCTGGTCGGGCGGGAGTACTACACCCCCACCGACCGCGGCTTCGAGGCACAGCTGCGCGAGCGCCTGGCCCGCCTGCGCCGCATCGTGCGCGGCCGCTGACCGCGCGCCGGGTAGGGTCGAGGGCCGAGCGCCGGTGGCCACCACCGGCACGCCACCGGGCGGCCGACCCGGCGGGACCGCACGAGCAGGAGGCACCTCGATGCAGACGGCCGAGATCCGTCGGCGCTGGCTGGACTTCTTCGAGCGCAAGGGCCACACGGTCGTGCCCAGCGCCTCGCTGGTCTCGAGCGACCCCAGCCTCATGTTCACCGTGGCCGGCATGGTGCCGTTCATCCCGTACTTGACCGCGCAGGTGCCCGCGCCGTACAGGCGGGCCACCAGCGTGCAGAAGTGCCTGCGGACCCTCGACATCGAGGAGGTCGGCAAGACCACCCGGCACGGCACGTTCTTCCAGATGAACGGCAACTTCTCCTTCGGCGACTACTTCAAGCGCGAGGCCATCGCCTTCGCCTGGGAGCTGCTGACCACCCCGGAGGCCGGCGGCGGCCTCGGCTTCGACCCGCAGCGGCTGTGGGTGACGGTCTACCTCGACGACGACGAGGCCTTCGCGCTGTGGCGCGAGGTCGGTGTGCCCGCCGAGCGGATCCAGCGCCGCGGCAAGGCCGACAACTACTGGAACACCGGCCAGCCCGGTCCCGGCGGGCCCTGCTCGGAGATCTACTTCGACCGCGGTCCCGAGTACGGCGCCGAGGGCGGCCCGGAGGCCGACGAGGACCGCTACCTCGAGATCTGGAACCTCGTCTTCATGCAGTACCAGCTCTCCGCGGTGCGCTCGAAGACCGACTTCGACGTCGAGGGCGAGCTGCCCGCCAAGAACATCGACACCGGCATGGGCCTGGAGCGCGTCGCGTTCCTCAAGCAGGGCGTCGACAACATGTACGAGATCGACGAGGTCCGCCCCGTCCTGGACCGGGCCGCGCAGCTGTCCGGCAAGCGCTACGGCGCCGTGCACGAGGACGACGTGCGCATGCGCGTCGTGGCCGACCACGTCCGCAGCGCCCTGATGCTCATCGGCGACGGCGTCACCCCCGGCAACGAGGGCGCCGGGTACGTGCTGCGCCGCCTGGTGCGCCGCGCCGTGCGCGCGATGCGCCTGCTGGGCGTGGAGGAGCCCGCGCTGCCGCACCTGCTGCCGGCGTCGATGGAGGTCATGAGCGCCTCCTACCCGAAGCTGCGCAGCGACTTCGAGCGCATCTCCCGCGTCGCGCACGCCGAGGAGGAGGCGTTCCGGCGCACCCTCGTCTCCGGCACCGCGATCTTCGAGACCGCGGTGACGCAGGTGAAGGCGGCCGGCGGGTCGTCGCTGTCCGGCGAGCGCGCCTTCGCGCTGCACGACACGTACGGCTTCCCCATCGACCTCACCCTGGAGATGGCGGCGGAGGCCGGGCTCGGCGTCGACGAGCCCGGGTTCCGCGCGCTGATGGCCGAGCAGGTCGGGCGCGCCAAGGCCGACGCGAAGGCGAAGAAGACCGGCGGGGTCGACCTGTCGATCTACCGCTCGACGCTGGAGGGCCTGACCGGCCCGGTCGTCTTCACCGGCTACGAGCACGCCGCCGGCGAGGCGCGGGTCTCCGTGGTCCTGCAGGGCGGGGTCAGCACCCCCTCCGCGCCGGCCGGAACCGACGTCGAGGTGGTCCTGGACCGCACCCCGTTCTACGCCGAGGGCGGCGGCCAGCTCGCCGACCACGGCACCCTGACCACGACGTCGGGCGCCGTCGTCACGGTGACCGACGTGCAGCAGCCCGTCCGGGGCCTGTACGTGCACAAGGGGACCGTCACCACCGGTGAGCTCGTCGCCGGCGACGCCGTGCACGCCGTCGTCGACGCGGGCCGTCGCCGCTCGATCAGCCGCGCCCACACCGCGACCCACCTCGTCCACCAGGTCGTGCGCGAGCACCTCGGCGACACCGCCACCCAGGCCGGGTCGCAGAACGCGCCGGGCCGGATGCGTTTCGACTACCGTTCCAGCTCCCAGGTGGGCGGCGAGGTCGTGCGCGACATCGAGGCCGTCGTCAACGAGCGCATCCACGACGACCTCGAGGTCTCCGCGGCCGTCATGGACCGCGAGTCGGCGCTGAACTCGGGCGCGATGGCGCTGTTCGGGGAGAAGTACGGCGAGCGGGTCCGCGTCGTCTCCATCGGCGAGGACTGGTCCAAGGAGTTCTGCGGCGGCACCCACACCCTGACCTCCCAGCAGGTCGGGCTCGTCTCGATCGTGTCGGAGTCCTCCATCGGATCCGGGGCCCGGCGCATCGAAGCCCTGGTGGGGACCGACGCGTTCGACTTCCTCACCCGCGAGCACCTGCTGGTGAACAGGCTCACCGAGGTCGTCAAGGCCCGGCCGGAGGAGCTGCCCGACCGCATCGGCGCCCTGCTCACCCGCCTCGGCGACGCCGAGAAGGAGATCGCGAAGCTGCGCGCCGGTCAGGTCCTGGCGCTGGCCCCGCAACTGGCGGCCGCGGCCACGGACACCTTCGGCGTGCGGGTCGTCACCCACGACGCCGGTACCGCCTCCGCCGACGACCTGCGCACTCTCGCCCTGGACGTGCGCTCCCGCCTCGGCGAGCAGGGCCCCTCGGTCGTCGCCGTGGCCGGTGTCGCCAAGGACCGCCCCGTGGTGGTCGTGGCGACCAACGCCGAGGCCCGCCGCTGGGGCGTGAAGGCCGGTGAGCTGGTGCGCGGCGCCGCGCAGACCCTCGGCGGCGGCGGCGGCGGCAAGGACGACGTGGCGCAGGGCGGGGGGCAGGACCCCGCCAAGGTCGGCGAGGCGCTGGCGGGCCTGCGCGACTCCGTGGGCCGGCGCGTCACCGGCTCCGCCTGAGGCGGGCAGCGCAGCGGTGCGCCGGGGTGTGAGGGTCGCGGTCGACGTGGGCAGCGTCCGCGTGGGGCTGGCGGCGTGCGACCCTTCCGGGGTGATCGCCTCCCCCGTGCGCACGCTCGCGCGCGACGCGGAGGCCGACACCGACGTGGCGCAGGTCGCCGCCGAGGTGCGCGAGCGCGGCGCGGTGGAGGTCGTGGTGGGTCTGCCGCTGTCGATGGACGGCACCGAGGGCCCGGCGGCCTTGACCGCGCTCGCGCACGCGCGGAAGATCGCCCTGGCCGTCGAGCCGGTGCCGGTGCGTCTCGTGGACGAGCGCCTCAGCACGGTCGACGCCCACCGCGCCCTGCACGCCGCGGGCCGGAGGGAGAAGCAGTTCCGCGACGTCGTCGACCAGGCGGCCGCGGTGGTGCTGCTGCAGGCAGCCCTGGACGCCGAGCGTTCCAGCGGCCGCGCACCCGGCCGGGTGCTGCCGGCCGCCGGCGCGCCGGGCCCCGCGAAGCGGCGCAAGGCCAGGCACGGCAGGACCGCACGCCCCGCCGGGGTGGACGCGGCGCACGACCCGGACGAGCGTCCCGACGCCACGGAGGGCTGAGAATCGTGATGGACCTGATGGACCTGCCCGGCACCCGCGAGGGCCGGCCGAGGCGCCGGCGCGGCCGCGCCGTGGTCGTGCTGCTGGTGGCGCTGGCCCTGGTCGCCGGTGGCACGTGGGCGGCGTGGGGCGCGCTGGAGCCCGTCGTGTCCCGGCTGACCGCCAGCGACGACTACGAGGGCGCCGGCACCGGTTCGGTGGACGTCAAGGTGGAGTCCGGCGACTCCGGCACCGCCATCGGCCGCACCCTGCGGGAGGCCGGGGTCGTCAAGACCACGGAGGCGTTCGTGTCCGCCGCCGCCGCGAACCCGGGCATGGCGAGCATCCAGCCGGGCACGTACCGGCTGAGGGAGCAGATGTCCGCCGCCGCCGCCGTCTCGCTGCTGCTGGACCCCGCCGCCAAGATCACCACCCGGCTCACCGTGCCGGAGGGCCTGCGGGTGCGCCAGGTCGTCGCGCTCATCGGCGAGCAGACCCCCATCAGCACCCAGGACGTCGAGGCCGCCCTGGCGGACCCGGCGGCGATCGGCCTGCCCGCCTCCGCCGGCGGGAACCCCGAGGGGTACCTGTTCCCCGCCACCTACGAGGTGGACCCCGACGAGAGCGCCGTGGAGCTGCTCAGCTCCATGGTGGAGCGCACGAAGCAGGCGCTGGCGGAGCTGGGCGTGCCGGCCGAGCGCGAGCACGAGGTCGTCGTCATGGCGAGCATCGCGCAGAAGGAGGCCCGCACCCCCGAGGACATGGCGAAGGTGACGCGGGTGCTGCTGAACCGCATCGAGGACGGCATGAAGCTGCAGCTGGACTCCACCGTCAGCTACGGCACCGACGGCACCACCGTCACCACCACCGCAGAGCAGCGCGCCACCGACACCCCGTGGAACACCTACATGCACCCGGGTCTGCCCGCGGGCCCGATCAGCAACCCGGGGGAGGCGGCGCTGCGCGCGGCGGTCAACCCCGAGCCCGGCCCCTGGATGTTCTTCGTCACGGTGGACCTGGCCACCGGCGAGACGCGCTTCGCGACCACCGGCGCCGAGCACGCCGCCAACGTTGAGCTGTTCCGCCAGTACCTGCGGGAGCACCCGGAGTCGGAGTGAACGGAGCGGTGAGCGCGCGAGTGGACGGACCGGTGCAGGCACGGGGGAGCGCCCGGTGAGGGCCGCGGTCTGCGGGTACCCCATCGCCCACTCCCTGTCCCCGGCCCTGCACCGCGCCGCCTACGCGGCCCTGGGCCTGCACGGGTGGGAGTACGACCTGCTGGAGGTCGACGAGCAACGCCTGCCCGCCCTGGTGGCGTCCCTGGACGCCGGCTGGGCGGGGCTGAGCCTGACGATGCCGCTGAAGCAGGCCGTCGTGCCGCTCGTCGACGAGGTCAGCGACTTCGCCCGCGCCGTCGGCGCGGTCAACACCGTCGTCGTCACCCCCCGCGGTGCCGGCGACGGGGTGCACCTGCGCGCGGAGAACACCGACGTGCACGGGATCGTGGCGGCCCTCGCCGAGGCGGGCGCGGCCCGGATCGGCAGCGGGACCGTGGTGGGTGGCGGGGCGACGGCCCGCTCCGCCGTGGTGGCGCTGCTGCGGGCCGGCTGCCCGCGGCCGGTGGCGGTGGTGCGCAGCCCCGAGCGCGCCCGGGAGCTGCGGGAGGTCGCGGCCCGCCTCGGCGGCGAGGTGGACGTGCGCGGCTGGGCGGAGCTGCCGTCCGCGCTGGAGGCCGAGGTGGTCGTGTCCACCGTACCCGCCGCAGCCTCCGAGGACGTCGCCGCGGCGTTGACGGGGCGCTCCGGTCCGCACCCGCTCCTGCTGGACGTCGTCTACGCGCCCTGGCCGACGCCGCTGGCGCAGCGTTGGGACGGACCCGTCGTCGGCGGCTTCGAGATGCTGCTGCACCAGGGCGCCGCGCAGGTGGAGCTCATGACGGGGCACCGCGCACCCCTGGCGGCCATGCGCGAGGCCGGGCTGGCGGCGCTGCGGGCGCGCGCCAGCGCCTGAGCCCCTCCGCTCACCCGAACGGCTGACCCGCCCGCGCGCGGTGATCGCCCGCCTCAAGGCGCGCCCCCGGTGCGCCGACACGGTGAGGACGGTGTCGACCGACGGCACCGCCGTGCGCCGTGGTGGGTGCCGTGGAGGGGAGCGAGATGAACGACGCGGGTGCCGCTGGCCGGCCTGTCGACGCCTACGTGCCGGTGAACCTGCGTCCGGACGGCACGCCGGCTCCGCGCCGCGACGTCAGTGCGCTGCTGGCCAAGCTGACCGGTGAGGCGGCCGAGGTGCTCGCCGCGGAGGTGCCGGCGCCGCGCGCGGTGCCGCCGGCCGCGACGCCGGGCCTGGCCGACGAGTTCGTGCGCCCCGCCGTCCCGGCGCTGGCCCCGGACGTCGCCGAGGTCCCGGTGGGCGCCGAGGCGCTGGTCACCACCGGCGGTGAGGACAGCGCGCCGGTGTTCAAGGTCAACGACGTGCTGATCGCGGGCCTGCAGGCCGGTGCCTCCGACGTGCACCTGACCTCCGGCGCCGCCCCCACGGCGCGACTGTCGGGGGAGCTGACGGCGCTGGAGGGCTTCGACAAGCTGACTCCGCAGGTGCTGCAGCAGTCGATCTACGCGATCCTCACGCAGAAGCAGCGCGAGGTGTTCGAGGCGAACCTGGAGCTTGACTTCGCGTACCAGGTGCCCGGGCACTCCCGCTTCCGCGTCAACGTGTACCGCCAGCGCGAGTCCCTGGGGGCGGCGTTCCGGCGCATCCCGTACGAGATCATGCCGCTGGAGGACCTGGGCGTCCCGCCGGTCGTGGGCTCGTTCGCGAACCTGCAGCGCGGCTTCGTGCTGGTCACCGGCCCCACCGGCTCGGGCAAGTCGACGACGCTGGCCTCGATCGTGGACCTGGCCAACCGCACCCGCAAGGACCACATCATGACGGTGGAGGACCCCATCGAGTTCCTCCACCGCCACAAGAGCTGCCTGGTGAACCAGCGCGAGGTGGGGGAGGACACCAAGTCCTTCGCCAACGCCCTCAAGCACGTGCTGCGCCAGGACCCCGACATCATCCTCGTCGGCGAGATGCGCGACCTGGAGACGATCTCGGTGGCGCTGACGGCCGCGGAGACCGGCCACCTGGTCTTCGGCACCCTGCACACCCAGGACGCCGCGCAGACCATCGACCGCGTCATCGACGTCTTCCCCCCGCACCAGCAGCAGCAGATCCGCGTGCAGCTGGCCGGCGCGATCCAGGGCGTGGTGTGCCAGACGCTGTGCAAGCGCGCCGACGGCCGCGGCCGCGTGGTGGCCACCGAGGTCCTGGTCGCCACCCCCGCGATCCGCAACCTCATCCGCGAGGGCAAGACCCACCAGATCGGCTCCGCGATGCAGGCCGGCGCCCAGTTCGGCATGCACACCCTGGACCAGCACCTCGCGGAACTCGTCCGCACCCGACAGATCACGTTCGAGCACGGCCTGGAGAAGTGCCACGCCGCCGACGAGTTCCGCCGCCTGACCGGCCGGCTCTGAGAGAGGACCGCCCCATGGCCACCGCCACGAAGGCACCCGCCAAGACCGCAGCCAAGAAGGCGAGGAGCGGGCAGCAGAACTTCCAGTACGCCGCGCGCGACCGCGCCGGCAAGCTCGTCAAGGGCACCCTGGAGGCGCCCGACCAGCAGGCCGTGATCGGCCGCCTGCTCAGCCAGGGCATGGCCCCGGTCTCCGTCACGGAGTCCAAGGCCGGCCAGGGCATGCAGATGGAGATCAACCTGCCCGGCTCCAACCGGGTGAAGCTGAAGGACCTGGCGCTGATGTCGCGGCAGTTCGCGACGATGGTGTCCTCGGGCCTGACGCTGCTGAAGGCGCTGTCCATCCTGGCGGAGCAGACCGAGAGCAAGAAGCTCGCCGCGACCCTGCAGGAGGTCCGCTCCGAGGTGGAGAGCGGCACGGCGCTGTCCACTGCGCTGGCCCGGCACACCGACGTCTTCCCGCCGCTGATGATCAACATGATCCGCGCCGGTGAGGTCGGCGGCTTCCTCGACCAGGTGCTGCTGCAGCTCGCGGAGAACTTCGAGGCCGAGGTGAAGCTGCGCGCGAAGGTGAAGTCCGCGATGACCTACCCGGTCGTCGTGTTCGTCATCGCCATCCTCGCCGTCGCCGGCATGCTGCTGTTCATCGTCCCGATCTTCGCGACGATGTTCAGCGACATGGGCGGCGAGCTGCCGCTGCCCACGAAGATCCTCGTGGTGCTGTCCAGCCTGCTGCGCTTCATCGGTCCGGGCCTGGTCGTGCTGGCGATCGTGCTTCCGATCGTGTGGCGCAAGATCAAGGACAAGCAGCGGGTGCGCAACGTCGTCGACCCGCTGAAGCTGAAGGTGCCGATCTTCGGTCTGCTGGCCCAGAAGATCGCCCTGAGCCGCTTCACCCGGAACCTCGGCACCATGCTGCGCTCGGGGGTGCCGATCCTGCAGAGCCTGGAGATCGTCGGCAACGCCTCGGGCAACGTCGTCATCGAGCGGGCGTCGGCGGACGTCATGGAGAGCGTGCGGGGGGGCAAGTCGCTGGCGGGACCCCTGGCCGAGCACGCCGTCTTCCCGGCGATGGTGGTGCAGATGATGAGCGTCGGTGAGGACACCGGTGCCCTGGACTCGATGCTGCACAAGATCTCCGACTTCTACGACCAGGAGGTCGAGGCCACGACGGAGGCGCTCACCAGCCTCATCGAGCCGCTCATGATCGCCTTTCTCGGCGGCATCATCGGCGCGATGATCGTGGCGATGTACATGCCGATCTTCGGCGTGTTCGAGCTCATCCAGTGACCGGTGCCCCGGCATCCGGGCGGCTCGACGAGGGGTTCACCCTCGTCGAGCTGCTCGTCGTTCTGGTGATCCTCGGGGTCCTCGCTGCGATCGCCGTCCCAGCGAGTCTCGATCACCGGCGGAAGGCCGCCGACGCAGGCCTCAAGACCGACCTGCGGACGATCGCCGAGGCCCAGGAGACCTACTTCACCGATGAGGAGCGCTACCTGCCGGTGGCCGAGACGCTCCGGCCGGAGATCATCGACGCCATCACGCTCACGTCAGGGACCTCCATTTCTGTCACCGTGAGCGCCGATGGCAGTGCCTACTGCGTGGTGGGGACGAACCCGCGCGCCTCCCACCCGTGGGTGCACCTCAGCAACGTCGGCGGACAGCAGCCGGGATCACAGACGGCCTGCCCGAGCCCTTTCTGACGTCTACCGCGACGGCCCGTGAGCTCCCTGCTCACGGGCCGGCGTGCTTTCAGCGCCGACCAGTGGGCCGGTCGGGTGATCGAGTGAAGAGACCGCTCAAGGAACCGGGGGGACCCACCGATGTTCTGGGTACAAGAGCCGCCACACCGGTCACCCGGTGCGCGACCCGCGAGCGGCTCCGGGACTCACTGAAGGGGAGCATCGAATGCTCGCTCGCATCCGCAAGTCGATGGAGAACAAGGACCAGGGCTTCACCCTGATCGAGCTCCTCGTCGTCATGATCATCATCGGCATCCTGGCCGCCATCGCCATCCCCGTCTTCCTGAACCAGCGCAAGAAGGCCGTCGACTCGTCCATCAAGTCGGACCTGAAGACGATCGCCACCGCCATGGAGACGAGCTTCACGGATGCCCAGGTGTACCCGACGGTCGCCGTTTCTGGCACCACCGCGACCCTGACTCAGGCGGCCGGGACCGGAACCACTGCCAGCACCGAGACTGTCAAGATCTCGACGGGGAACACCTTCACCGTGACCTCCACCAACAGTGGCAACGGCTACTGCATCGTCGGCAGCCGAATCAACGGCGCATCTGCTGCGTCCCAGAACTGGGTCTACAACAGCGACGCGGGCGGTCTGCAGCCGGCCAGCGTCAAGACCTGCACGACGACCACCACCCCGTGATCTGACTGACTGAGAAGTGGGGGGGGGGGGGGGGGGGGGGGGGGGCCGGCGGGGGGGGTGCCCCGCCCCCCCCCCACCCGCCCCGCCGCCACCAGCGCGTGACCCACGGCCCCTTCCGCCCGGG
>NZ_JBKBCT010000093.1:0-13699 GCF_050871525.1 Kineococcus auxinigenes
CCCCCCCCCCCCCCCCCCCCGCACCCCCCCCCCCCCCCCCCCCCCCCACCCCCGCCCCGAGCACCTCGGCGCCGGACGCCACCACCCCCCCACAAACCCCCCGCAGGAGGAGGGGTGGGCAGGACGGGGGGACGGCGGGGCGGGTGGGCGGGGTGGCGGGGTTACAGTTACCGCGAACCGTTCCCATCGTCAGGAAGCCGCTGATGCGCCGCGCCGCCCTCGTCCTCGCCGTCCTCACCACCTTCGGCCTCGCCGCGTGCGGGGGCGACGACACCGCCGCGAGCACCACCGACGGCACCACCACCGTCGTCGCCTCGACGGACGTGTACGGCTCGATCGCGGAGGCGATCGCCGGCGACGCCGCCACCGTCACCTCGATCGTCGACGACCCCTCCGCCGACCCGCACTCCTACGAGGCGGACACCCGCACCCAGCTCGCGCTCTCGCGCGCCGACGTCGTCGTCGAGAACGGCGGCGGCTACGACGACTTCGTCGCCACCATGCTCGACGCCGCCGACGGCGCCGACCCCGTCGTCGTCAACGCCGTGGAGCTGTCCGGGAAGGACGCGGGCGGGGAGTTCAACGAGCACGTCTGGTACGACGTGCCGACCGTGCGGAAGGTCGCCGACGCGATCGAGGCCGCCCTCGCCGAGGCCTCCCCCGCCGACGCCGCGACGTTCGAGGCCAACGCCGCCGCCCTCGACGCGCAGCTGGCGCAGCTGGAGCAGCGGATCGCGGAGGCCGCCGCCACGACGTCCGGCGCCCCGGTGGTGGTCACCGAACCCGTCCCCGGGTACCTGCTCGACGCGCTCGGCGCGCAGGACCGCACCCCCGAGGGGTTCTCCGAGGCGATCGAGGAGGAGACCGACGTCCCGGCCGACGTCCTGCGGGAGACGCTGGCGCTGTTCCCGGACGGGCGGGTGCGCGCCCTGGTGCACAACGAGCAGACGACCGGCCCGCAGACCGAGCGGGTGCTCCAGGCCGCGCAGACCGCGGACGTGCCCGTGGTGCCGGTGACCGAGACGCTGCCCGAGGGCGAGGACTACGTGTCCTGGATGAGCGCCAACGTGGACGCGGTCGTCTCGGCCCTGACCGCGTGAGCGCCCCCGCCCGGCCCCCCGCGCTGCGGCTGCGCGGCGCGGAGCTCGCGCACGGGTCGCACCGGCTGTGGTCGGGCCTGGACCTGGACGTCGCCCCCGGCGAGTTCGTCGCGGTGCTCGGCGCCAACGGCGCCGGCAAGTCCAGCCTGCTGAAGGTCGTCCTGGGCCAGCACGCGCTGCGCGCCGGCACCGTGGAGGTCGCCGGCCGCCCCGCGCGCCGCGGCGACCGCCGCATCGGCTACGTGCCGCAGCAGAAGGGGCTGGACCCCGCCACCCCGCTGCGCGCCCGCGACTTCGTGCGCCTGGGCCTGGACGGGCACCGCTGGGGGCCGCTGCTGCCCTCGCGGCGCGCGGGGCGCCGCGTGGACGACGCGCTCGCGGCCGTGGGCGCCACCGCCTACGCCGACGCCCCCGTGGGGCGGCTGTCCGGCGGGGAGCAGCAGCGGCTGCGGGTCGCGCAGAGCGTCGTGGGCGACCCGGCGCTGCTGCTGGCCGACGAGCCGCTGCTGTCGCTGGACCCGCACCACGCGGCGGCGGTGACCGCGCTGGTGGACGCCTGCCGCCGCCGCACGGGCGCGGCGGTGCTGTTCGTCACCCACGACGTGAACCCGGTCCTGCCGTACGCCGACCGGGTGCTGTACCTGGCGCAGGGCCGGTTCCGCGTCGGCACCCCGGACGAGGTGATGACGTCGCAGACGCTGTCGTCGCTGTACGGCTCACCGGTTCAGGTGCTGCGCTCGGGCGGGCGCGTGCTCGTCGCCGGCGCCGCCGCCCCCGCCGAGCACCCGCACGCCCACGAGGAGGTGTGCCGGTGAGCGCCGTGACGTGGTCGGACGTGTTCGACTTCAGCGACTACGGCGCCCTCCTCGCCCTGGTGCAGAACTCCCTGTGGGCCGGCGCGCTGCTCGGCCTGGTCGGCGGGCTCGTCGGGGTGGTCGTGGTGGCGCGGGACCTGCCGTTCGCCGTGCACGGGACCGCGGAGCTGAGCTTCGCCGGTGGTGCCGGGGCGCTGCTGCTGGGCGTGGACGTCGTGGCCGGCTCGCTCGTGGGGTCGGTGCTGGCGGCCGTGCTGTTCGGGGTGCTGGGCAACCGCGCGCGCGAGCACAACTCCGCGATCGGCGTGCTCATGCCGTTCGGGCTGGGGTTGGGCGTGCTGTTCCTGGCCCTGTACGAGGGGCGGGCGGCGAACAAGTTCGGCCTGCTCACGGGCCAGATCGTCGCCGTGGACGACCCGCAGCTGGTGGCGCTGACCGTCATCGCCGCCGTCGTGCTGGCGGCGCTGCTGGTGCTGTGGCGCCCGCTGCTGTTCGCGTCGCTGGACCCCGAGGTCGCGCAGGCCCGCGGGGTGCCGGTGCGGGCCCTGTCCCCGGTGTTCATGCTGCTGCTGGGGCTGTCGGTGGCGATGAGCGTGCAGGTCGTGGGGGCGCTGCTGGTGCTGGCGCTGCTGGTCACGCCGGCGGCGGCGGCGGTGCGGGTGAGCGCCTCCCCGTACCTGGTGCCGGTGCTGTCGGTGCTGTTCGCGGTGGTCTCCGTGGTGGGCGGCACGCTGCTGGCGCTGGGGTCGAGCGTGCCGATCAGCCCGTACGTGACGACGGTGTCGTTCCTGATCTACCTGGCGTGCCGGCTGGTCGCCCGGCTTCGGCGCCCGCCCGCCCGCACCGGTGCGGCATCGGCGGGAGCGCTCGGCACCGCCTGAGGGCACCGGGCGCGGCGGTGGCGTCACGGTCGGTGGGAGCGGTCCCCCGTGCGGGCCAGCGGCCTTGGTGCCGCGCCCGCCGGGCCCTAACGTCCGGCGCGTGGACCGCCCCGACCTCCTGGACCTGCTCGTCGGCGGGGAGGCCGGCGGCGACGTCCTGGCCGCCGTGCACGCCCTGGGCGGGCGCGACGTCCCGCTGCGCGAGGCCACCGAGCGCAGCGGTGTCGCGCGCGACGTGGCGGCGCTGGCGGTGCAGCGCCTGACCCGGGCCGGGCTGCTCGTGCAGGACCGCCAGGACCCCGCCGCCGGGCTGAGCGCGGACACCACCGGACCCTGCGCCGGGGCCGTCGCGGACCTGCTGTGGGTGCAGCACGGGGTGCGCCGCCCCCGGCCGCTGCCCGCCCGGCGCACGCCCGCGGCCGCCTCGCCCTTCACGATCGGCGACCTGGACCTCAAGGCGCTGGTGCCGCGGTCGCTGCAGGTGCCGGAGGGCGCGGACACCACCGCCCTGCCCGGCGAAGACCTCGAGGACGGGCCGGGCCCGGACGGGCGCGAGGTGCGCGCCCTGGTGCTGCGCCTGGAGCGGGACGCCGACCGCCTCTTCTCCGGGCGCTGGTTGCAGCGCGCGCACACCCGCTGGCGCGAGCCGCGGGACCGCGACCTGGCCGAGCTGACCGGTGCGCTCGGCGCGGGCCTGCGGCAGGCCGCCCACGCCCTGCGCGCGGTGTCCACCGCTGCGGACGGAGCCGTGCGCGGCCCGGAGCGGGTGGGGGTGCCGGCGTGGGCGCACGCCGTGCACTGCCTGAACGCGGAGGTCACCGTGGCCCTCGGCGTGCAGCACCAGATGCTGCTCGTCGTCGAGCACGCCCGTGAGGTCGCCGAGCGCCGCCGGGCCGTGAAAGAGTCCCTGCAGCAGGTGCTGCGCGAGCACGGCACCGGCGGGGAGGCCCGCGCGGCGCGGTACGCCGGGGAGCTGCAACGCCGCCAGCAGCTGCTGGAGCGGGCGAAGGAGGCCGCCGGCGACCTCTTCCGGCACGAGGAGGACCCCGGGGTGGACGGCATCGGCGCGGCCGGGGAACGGCTCGTCGCCGCGCACGCCCACGAGGTCGCGCTGACCGCCGCCGCGCACGCGCACCGGATGGCCGCGCACCCGGCGTGGGCGGCGTGGTGCGCGCGGTTCCCCGACATGGCCGAGGAGCACCCGCTGGTCGAGGCTCCGGCGCGCTCGTCGTGGCGGGCGGGCGCGGCCGCACCCGCGCTCGGGTGACGGCGGCCGCGCCCCCGCCCGCCTCGCTCAGAGCTGCTCGCGCACGCCCGCCTCGTGCACGACGTCGCTGAGCTCCTCGCCGATCCCGCCGCTCACCGCGCTGCTGGCGGGGCCGCGGCGCAGCAGCGGCAGGACCGTGCGGTGCTTCGCGTCCTCGAGCTCGAAGCCGAGCGCGGCGTAGAGGGCGAGCACCGCCAGGGCGATCCCCACCCAGCCGGCCGCCGCCAGCCAGGCGCCGGAGCCGGTGACCTCCGCGACGCCGGTGACGGCGAAGCGCAGCGCGGCGCCGGTCATCACGGCGGCGGCCACCCCCTTGGCGCTGGCGGCCACCGCGGGCACGAGCATCGCGCCGGCCGCCAGGAGCAGCACCACCCCGAGGCCGGCGCTGGTGGACCCCGGCGGGGAGCTGAGGGTCACGTACCCCGCCGTGGCCCACGTCCCCGCCAGGACCCCCATGCCGGTGCCGGCCACCGGGTCGCGCGCCAGGAACCCGTACACCGCGGCGAGCAGTTGCAGGGGTGCGGTGAACAGCAGCGCTGCCAGCGCCACCACCCGTCCCTGCCCGGGGCCGATCCAGTCCAGCTGCAGGGCGGCGAACGCACCCGTGGCGACGAACAGGCCGAGGAACCCCAGCGGCAGCGGGGTTCCGACGGGCCGCAGCACGATCCGCGTCAGCGGCACCTCCGGTGCCCGCCCGTCCCCACCGCCGGGTTCCCGCGTCGCCTCGTCTCCCGCCACCGGGTCAGCTCACCAGGATCTGCGTCGCGGACTCCTTGAGCTTGGCGTTCGCCCACCGCATCTGCCGCAAGGTCTCCGGGTGGCACTTCTTGCTGAGCGCCAGCAGCTCGGCGTCCTTCACGCCCTGCGCCACCTGGGCGAGCAGTTCCCAGTCCGCGGAAACACCGGCGCACCGCATGTACACCTCCCGCAAGTCGATCAGCAGCAGGAGTGAGGCCTGGGGCTCGCGGCCGACGGCGTCGCTGAGCTTGTCGCGCGCCCTGGCCATGAGGTGGGTCTCGCCGCGGGGTTCGGGGTTCAGGTCGACGTCGTAGCGCCGGCCGGCCTCGGCGAGCTCGCGCACGTGCCGCTGCGACCACCGGGCGAGGTCGCGGGCGAGGTGGTGGATCTCGTGGTCGGCCTTGTGCCGGTCGGAGACGTGCAGCAGCTTCTCGGCCAGCTCGTTCTCCGCGCGGTGCAGCTCGTGCAGGGCCAGTCCGATCTTCACCGGGCACCTCCGGCGGTGGCGGTCTGCAGGTCCACGCGGACCTGGGCGTCGGGGCCCCCGGTGGTGGGGGGCACGTCCGGGCTCAGCGGGCGCGAACCCGTCGTCGTGGGCGCCGGGGCGGGTGTGCCGCCGGAGCGCTCCACGAGGGACACCGTCGCGGCGGCCGTCTTGAAGATGGGCTGCTTGGAGCAGGCGTCCCAGTCGGTGATGGTCAGCTCGTTGGCGGCGCGGCCGGCCTCGTCGGGTTCGTGCCCGCCGGGGCGGTCCCAGTACCCGTAGTGGAACGGCACGAAGATGGTGCCCCGGCGGATGCCGCAGACGCGCAGCCGCGCCCGCAGGGAACCGCGCGGGGTCGCCACCTCCAGCAGGTCGCCCTCGGCCAGCCCGCGCAGCTCGGCGTCGTGGGCCGACATCTCCACCCACACCTCCGGTGCGGCGGCCTGCAGCTGCGGGGCGCGGCCGGTCTTGGTGCGGGTGTGGAAGTGGTAGAGGGTTCGGCCCGTCATGAGCTGCAGCGGGAAGTCCTCGCTGGGGATCTCGTGCGGCGGCACGTACTCGGCGGCCTTGACGATCGCCTTGCCGTCGGGGTTCATCGCCTTGTACTCGGTCTGGCTGAGCGGGGCGCCGGTGAGGAGGTCGCGCCCGTAGCTCTCGCAGTAGTCGGGGGCGGCCCAGAACTTGCCGTCGACGTAGATGCGCTCGCTGCCGTCGGGGTTCTCGTCGTTGCAGGGCCACTGGATGCCACCGCTGCCCTTGAGCTTGTCGTAGCTCATGCCGGTGTAGTCGCAGGGCCGGCCGCGGGAGCACTCCTTCCACGCCTCGAACGCCGACTCGGGGTCGTTCCACTTCACCAGCGGGGCGCCGTCCTTGTCGCGCAGGTCCATGCGCCGGGCGTAGTCGAGGAAGATGTCGAGGTCGGAGCGCGCCTCGCCCGGTGGCTCGACCGCCTTGCCGGAGTAGTGCACGGTGCGGTCGACGTTGGTGAAGGTGCCCTCCTTCTCCCCCCACGTCGCCGCGGGCAGCACCACGTCGGCGAGCTGCGCCGTCTCCGAGAGGAAGATGTCCTGCACGACGAGGAACAACCGGTCCTGCGACAGCAGCGAACGCACGCGCGCGAGTTCCGGCAGGGACACCGCGGGGTTCGTGGCCTGCACCCACCAGAACCGCAGCGAGCCTTCCTCGATGTAGCGCAGCTGCTGCATGACGTGGGTGGGTGGGCTGTAGTGCGGGATGTCCATCGGGTCGAGGTTCCAGACCCGGGCGAGGTCGGCGACCTGGGCGTCGTTCGTCCAGTTGCGGAACGCGGCCAGGTCGCCGTCGGCCCCGCACTCGCGGGTGTTCTGCGCGGTGGGCTGGCCGTTCATCTGCAGGATGCCGCAGCCGGGCTTGCCGAGCATGCCGCGGACGATGTGGACGTTGTTGACCTGCACGGCGGCGGCGGTGGCCTGGTTCGCCTGGTAGAAGCCCTGCAGCACGGTGGACAGCAACCGCTCGGCCGTGCCGAGGACGCGGGCCGCCTCACGGATCTGCTCGACGGGCACGTCGCAGATGGTGGCGACCTTCTCCGGCGGGTACTCCTTCACCCGTTCGGCGAGCTCCTGGAACCCGACGACGTGCGCGTCGACGTACTCGTGGTCGACCCAGTCGTTCTGGACGATCTCGTGCAGGATGCCGTTCATGAGCGCCACGTTCGT
This sequence comes from Kineococcus auxinigenes, assembly GCF_050871525.1. Taxonomy (NCBI): domain Bacteria; kingdom Bacillati; phylum Actinomycetota; class Actinomycetes; order Kineosporiales; family Kineosporiaceae; genus Kineococcus; species Kineococcus auxinigenes. Next base: position 6,983 of record NZ_JBKBCT010000093.1, read on the forward strand.
GCCGGGGCGCGGGGCCAGGTGCACGGTGGCGTGCCGGGCCACGGGCGTCTCGCGCGGGTCGACGCAGATCACCTTCGGCGGGTTGGGGCCTTCGAGCCGGTCCAGGATCCGCGTCCACAGCACGGTCTGCGTCTCGGCCATGTTGTGGCCGTACAGGGCGATGACGTCGGCGTGGTCGATGTCGGTGTAGGAGCCGGGCTGCCCGTCGCAGCCGAAGCTCTCCTTCAGCGCCGCGGCGGCGGTGGCCGTGCACAGCCGCGTGTTGCCGTCGACGTGGTCGGTGCCGAGGCCGCCGTGGGCGATGAGGCCCAGGGTGTAGTACTCCTCCAGGAACAGCTGCCCGGTGGTGTAGAAACCCAGGGCGCTGGGGCCCTGCTCCGCCAGCAGCTCCTTGCTGCGCGCCACGATGCGCCCCATGGCGGTGTCCCAGTCGGTCTCGACGAGCTCGCCGCCCTCGCGCACCAGGGGCCGGGTGAGCCGGTCCGGGGAGGCGTTGGCCTGCCAGCCGAAGAGGTCCTTCGGGCCGAGCCGGCCGTGGTTCACGCGGTCCTCGGCCCGGCCGCGCACCCCCACGATCTCCCCGTCCTTGACGGCGATGTCCAGCCCGTCGCCGTTGGAGTGCAGGATCGTCGCCGACTGCACCCAGCGGTCGACGTCCTCGGGTTCGACCCCGTCCGCCAGGCGGGTGTCGACCCGCACCGGCCAGGGGTCCCCCGGCCCGTAGGGCGTCCGCTCCCCCCAGGGCTCCGCGATCCGGTCGGTCGTTCGCATCGATGCCTCCGTCCGTCGGTCCACGGGGGACCACTGTGCTCCCACCCCGTGCGGACCGCTACCGCGGTGAACGGTGCCCGCGCGGCTCCGCACCCGGACTCGCCGGTGGGGCGGGCGCGGGGTCAGTAGGTTGTCGGGATGCCTCACCTGCTGCACCTGGACTCCTCCGCCGACCTGACCCGGTCCCGTTCCCGCGCCATCACCGCGGCGTTCGCCGCGGCGTGGCGCGCCCGCGGCCCGGAGTTCACGGTCACCCGCCGCGACCTGCACCGCGACCCGTTGCCGCACCTGCCGGACCCGGAGCTGCACTGGCCGGACGCGGCCCGCCGCCCGGACGCGAACCCGCCCGCGGTGGAGGACGCGTTGCAGCGGGAGGTCCTGGCCGAACTGCTGGCCGCGGACGTCCTGCTGGTGGGGGCGCCGCTGTACAACTACACGGTCCCCTCGACGCTGAAGGTGTGGATCGACAACGTCCACGTCCCGGGCGTGACCACCGGTGAGGGCGCGCAGCCGCTGGCCGGACGGCCCGCGGTCGTCGTCAGCAGCCGCGGCGGCGTCTACGACCCGGGCACCCCCACGGAGTCGTGGGACCACGGCGTCCCGGTGCTGCGGATCGTCCTGGGGAACGCGCTGGGCATGGACGTGCACCTGGTGCAGACCAGCGCCACCCTCGCCGACCGCCTGCCCGACCTGGCCGCCCTGCGCGAGCGCGCCGACGCCGAGTTCACCGCCGCGGTGCGCGCCGCCGAGGAGCTCGCCGCGACCCTCTGAACACCCCTCCGGCCACCGGCGGGGCGCTCATGACGGTTCCGTGACATCGGGACCGGAAGGGGTTGAGCCCGTCCGGTGGCCGGGTAGCGGGTTCGCAGACAGCGATCCCGCTACCCGGAGGTACCTCACGATGTCCGGACCGTACGACACCGGTGCCCACGCGGCCGAGGAGAAGAAGAGCCGCTGGTGGCTGTGGCTGCTCCTCGCCCTGATCGCCGTCGCGCTCATCGTGTGGGCGGTCCTCGCCTTCACCGGCGACGACGAGGACGACCTCGACGTGGAGGAGACGACGAGCGGTGTGACCGCACCGGCGTCGCCCGGCGAGGACGAGGCCGGCGCGACACCCACCGAGAGCCCGGACGCCACCGCCACGGCGAGCGCGGACCCGAGCGCCAGCGCCACCGCCGACGCCGCGGGGACGGCCGCTGCGGTCGCCGCCGGCGCCCTGGTGGTGGACGGCGTGGACGTCTTCGCCAGCGGGACCGACCTGGCCGGCCTGACCGGGCAGCCCGTCGAGGCCAACGCGGTCGAGGTCGTCGAGGTCGTCGCCGACGAGGCGTTCTACGTCGGCCCCTCGGCCGACCACACGGTCCTGGTGCGCCTGCCGCAGTTCGCCGGGGCGAACGCCCCGGAGTCGCCGTTCACCGTCGAGCAGGGCTCGACGGTGACCTTCACCGGCACCGTGGCGGAGGTCGACCAGGCGCTGCTGGACAGCCTGGGCAACTACGACCCGGCCGCCGGGCTGCAGGTCGGCTCCCTGTACGTGCAGGCGGAGACGATCTCCGACGTCGGCTGAGCGGTCGCGGGGCCCCGCCCCGACGCGGCACGAGCCGCCCGGTGAGGACACCGGGCGGCTCGCGCTGCGTCGTCACACCACGGGGTTCAGCGCGCCTCGCGGAAGTCGACGTGCTCGCGCGCGACGGGGTCGTACTTGCGCACGACGAGGCGGTCGGGGTCGTTGCGGCGGTTCTTGCGGGTCACGTAGGTGTACCCGGTGCCGGCGGTGGAGCGGAGTTCGACGACCGGGCGGACGTCGGCGTGCTTGGCCATGGAGCGCCTTCCTCTCGTGCTGGACGCCCTGCACAACCCACCGCGAACGATGATCATTCCCGGCGCGCGTCGCAGCGGGTCAGGGGCGGGGCTCGGCGGCGATCGCGGTGGGCGGCACGTCCCCGCACGTGCTCCCGCGCGCACCGGTGATCGCGGGGTGGTCCACGCCGACACCGCTCACCACCGTCTCCACCTCGCCGTTGCGGGCGTGCACGCGGTTCGCGTCGACGACGACCTCCGTGCGCGTCACCGTCCACGACCCGCCGTCCTCGTCGGCGTCCACGCCGTACAGGTGCAGCCCGTCGCCGGCCCGCTCGCACGTCAGGCCGGTGCCGTACGGGGTGAACCCGAGGCTGAAGGAGTACTGCTCACCGTCCTCACCGGGCACGGGCAGCAGGGCTGCGTCCTCCTGCCGGTAGACGTACAGCTGCACGGAGCGACCGGTGTTCAGGAACACCGTGGGCGCACCGGTGGCGAGCACGGCCGCGGACGCCGTCGCGGCCTGCGGGGCGGCGCTGGTGAACGACACCGAGGTGGTGCCGCGCGAGGTCGTGACCACCCCGAGGCGGCGCTCGCCGTCCACGTCCGCCAGCCACAGGGTGTCGGGCGCCCCGTCGCCGTCGAGGTCGACGGTCCGCGCCGTCCCCGCCCCCTCGGGCACCCCGTCACCGGGGGCGGGAGCACCGGTCACCGCCGCCGGGGAGCCGGTCACCGCCGCCGGGGCGGTCGTGGCCGGGGAGGTCGTGGCCGGGGAGGTGGCGTCGGGGCCGCCGGAGCAGGCGGTCAGCGCGGACGCCGCCGCGAGGACGACGGCTGCGGTGCTGCGGTGCGCGGTGCTGGTGCTCACGGGTTCCTCGTCCCTGGAGGAGTTCGTGTCGGCAACCTCTTGGACGCACCGGGCGGGGCGCGCGTTGCACCCGGCCCGGTGCGCGTCCCGCCGCACCGGGCGCGACGATGGCCGCGTGGCCCCCGACACCCCCGTGGACGTCCCCGCGCGCACCGACCGCCTGCTGCTGACGGCGCCGCGCCGCGAGGACCTGGACGACGTCTTCGCCCTGTACTCCGACCCGCAGGTCTGGGAGCACCTGCCGGCCGGCCGGCACACGGACCGCACGCACACCGCCCTGCTGCTGCAGCGGATCCGCGACAGCTGGGACGCGGTGGGGCTGGGCAGCTGGGTCGCGCGCCTGGCCGGGGGGCCGGACGCGGGACGCCTGGTGGGGACGGGCGGCTGCGACCTGCGCCTGGGCGTGACGTGGAACCTCAGCTACCGGCTGCACCGCCGCGACTGGGGGCACGGCTACGCGAGCGAACTGGCCGCGGCGGCGATCGGCGCCGCGCGACGGCTGCACCCGGACGTCCCCGTGACGGCCTACCTGCTGGAGCACAACGCGCGCTCGGCCGCGGCCGCCGAGCGCGCCGGCCTGCACCTGCAGTGGCGCGGCCCGGACGCGGGCAACCCCGACCCGGACGCCGTGCGGCTGCTGTACGCCGACCGGCCGCTGTCCCGCGTGGTGCTGGAACTGCTCACCGCGACCTGAGCGGCGCGGGCCGCTCCCGGCGGGTCGTTCAGCGCCCGCGGGGCCGGGCCCGCACGTGCATGCGCTCCCCCTGGGGTCCGAACAGGCTGAGCAGTTCCACGGGGACCTCGCCGGGGTTGCTGACCACGTGCGGGACGTGGGTGTCGAACTCCGCGGCCTGCCCGGTCACCAGCCGCAGGTCGGCGTCCCCGAGCCGCAGCCGCAGCACCCCGGACAGCACGTACAGCCACTCGTACCCCTCGTGGACCTGCGGCTCGGCGTCCTGGCCCGCACCGGGGGCGAGGACCGTCTTGTAGGCGCGCAGGCCCCCCGGCGCCCGGGTCAGCGGGATCGAGGTGACCCCGCGGCGGGTGCGGGAGGTGCGGCGGCGCGGTGGGGCGGGCGGGGCGACGAGCTCGTCGAGGCTGACCTCGTAGTGCGCCACCAGCGGCAGCAGCAGCTCCAGGGTGGCGCGCCGGCCACCGGACTCCAGCCGCGACAGGGTGCTGGCGGAGATGCCGGTGGCCCCGGCGACCTCGGCGAGGGTGCGCCCGCGGGCGGTGCGCAGCCGGCGCAGCCGCGGGCCGACGGCGTCCAGGACGGTGCTGACGTCGTGCGCTGCGCTCACGCGCCCCATCGAACACGACGGCGCCGCCGGGACGAGGACCCGCAGGACCAGACCCGCGAACCCGGGACCGCACGGTCCGGTGCCCGCTACGGTCGAGGGCCCGGCGGGTGAGCGGCCTGGACGGGCGAGGACGCGCGGAGGGGGTGCCGGTGGTGGCACGGCGAGCGGTCGCGGGGCTGGCGGTGGTGCTGGCGCTGGCGGCCGGCGCGACCCTGACCGCGCTGCCCGAGCGGTCCGAGGCCTTCCCGGTGCCCTCGCTGCTGAGCGACGCGTCGTGGCGCGAGGAGCTGGGCGTGGCGGTGACCACGGCCGAGCAGGACGCTGCGTGGCTGGCCGCGGGCACCGTGCCGGGCACGGGCGGGCCGTGGGAGCCGGTGGTGCGCCAGGCGCTGCTGGACGTGCGGTCCCTGACGGCCGCGAACGGCGCCGTGGCCGCCGGCCCGGCACCGAAGTGGGCGTACGCGTGGCCGCGGGACTCCGCCTTCGCGGCTGCGGCGCTGTCGGCGACGGGTCACCGCGCGGAGGCGCTGCGGGTCCTGGGCTTCCTGGCCGACGTGCAGCTCGAGGACGGCGGGTTCGAGGCCCGCTACCTGCTGGACGGCAGCGGCACCCCGGACGGGCGCGACCGCCAGGCCGACGGCGCCGGCTGGGCGCTGTGGGCGCTGGGCGAGGTGCTGGACGACGCGCCGACGCGGGCGCAGGCGCGCCGGGAGCTGCTGCCCCTGCGGGGCCTGCTGACCGGCGCGACGCGGTTCGCGCTGGAGGCCACCGACGGCGGGACCGAGCTGCCGGAGGCGTCCCCGGACTACTGGGAGCGCGACGAGGCGGAGCTGACCCTGGGGACGGTCGCGCCGCTGCTGGCGGGCCTGCGCGCGAGCGCCCGGCTGCAGCCGCTGCTGGGCGAGCACGCCACCGCCCGGCGGCTGCGGGGCGCCGCCGACTCCGTGGAGGAGCTGCTGCACGCGGAGTTCGGGCCGGCCGGCTACCTGCGCTACGCCGATCCGGACGTGGAGACCGGCGGGGTGGACGCGGCCGTGGCCCTGCTGCTGCCGCCGTTCGCGCCGCGCGTGCCGGCTGCGCCCGTGCTGGCGGCCTTCGACGACTACCAGGTGCGGGCGCTGCGGCCCGCGGGTGGCCTGGCGCCGGGGGCCGGGTGGAAGGCCGACGGCGTCTCCTGGACCCCGGAGGTCGCGCTGGTGGCGCTGGCCGCGGCCTCCTCGGGGCGCGCCAGCCAGGCCACCCGCTGGCTGGACTGGCTGGCCGCGCACCGCACGGCGTGGGGCAGCCTGCCGGAGAAGGTGACCGCCGACGGCTCGCCGGCGGGCCCGGCGCCGCTGGGCTGGACCGCGGCGAGCGTCGTGCTGGCGGTGGCCGCGCTGGACGGGGGCGGGTCCGCAGCCGCCCGGTGACGCGGCGGCCTGCGCCGCCGGTGTGACGGATGCGTGGAGAAGTGTTGCGCGGGGTCGCGGGTGTCGTGTTAGCTACTGATCGGCTGCAGTTGGAGCAGCTCCTCGATCGTGTGAACGCCCGCGGAGCGTGTTGCGATCGCCGTCCGGGCCCGACCGGGTCCGGGCGACTTTCCCACTCAGCCCGGAACCCGCACGAGCGCGGGTTCCGCACCGACTGGAACGTGTTGGAGTAGGTATGGCCCAGGGCACCGTCAAGTGGTTCAACGCTGAGAAGGGGTACGGGTTCATCGAGCAGGACGGCGGCGGCCCCGACGTCTTCGTCCACTACTCGGCGATCGGCGGCAACGGCTACCGCTCGCTCGAGGAGAACCAGCGCGTGGAGTTCGAGGTGACCCAGGGCCAGAAGGGCCCGCAGGCGGACGACGTCCGCGCTCTCTGAGCCACCCCGTCTGAACACGGAGGGCCCCCGTCCACGGAGGACGGGGGCCCTTCGTCGTCCTCGCCCCCTTCCCCCGCGCCCCTCCCCGCGGTGATCATGCACGGTTGAGCGCTCAACCGTGCATGATCA